>NZ_JAAAPJ010000026.1 GCF_009909145.1 Corallococcus silvisoli | reverse complement strand
GCCTCCCACCCCTCTCTCGCCCAGGCCGTCTCCCTCGTCCGCGAGGACCGCCCCGGAGACCGCCGCCTCGTCGCGTATCTGGTGACGAAGCCGGGAGAGGCCTACACGGACACGGAGCTGCGCAAGCACCTGCGCTCGCAGCTGCCGCAGTACATGGTGCCGCAGCACTTCGTGGAGCTGGAGGCCCTGCCGCTCACGCCCAACGGCAAGGTGGACCGCAAAGCCCTGCCGCCTCCGGCGGGCACCGCGCGGCCCGTCGAGGACGCCTTCGTCGCGCCGCGCACGGAGACGGAGAAGCACCTGGCGCGCATCTGGAGGGAAGTGCTCGGCATCGCGCAGGTGGGCGTGCACGACAACTTCTTCAACATCGGCGGGCACTCGCTCCTGTCCTTCCAGGTCGTGATGCGCGTCCGGAAGGAGCTGAACCAGGAGCTGCACCCACGCACGCTCCTGCTCAACACGCTGGAGCAGGTGGCCTCGCAGATCGCGCCCCCGGTGCCCGTGGCGGCCCCGACCACGACGCAACCGGTCGCGTCGACAAAGGCCGCCACCCAGGAGACTTCTGTTCCCCTGGCGCAACGCTTGTTCAATAAGCTGAAGCGGAACCTGCCGGGACGCTCGGACTGAGCGACCCTTCGAGGAGATGGGTCAGACCGTGACGCCTTGCTTCTTCGGCACCTCCGAAAGACAGCTCTTCGGAGTCCACCACCCCGCGCAGGGCTCCGAGCGCTCCACCGGGGTGGTCCTCTGCTATCCGGCCGCCCAGGAGTACATGCTGACGCACTGGGCCTTCCGGAAGCTGGCGGGCATGCTCACGCGCGAGGGGTTCCACGTCTTCCGCTTCGACTACTACGGCACGGGAGACTCCGCCGGAGAGATGCAAGAGGGCCGACTGGCCACCTGGGCGCAGGACATCCGCCAGGCCGCCACGGAGTTGCAGGACGTGACGGGCGTGCAGCGCGTGGCGCTCGTGGGCCTGCGGATGGGCGCGACGCTCGCGGTGCGTGCCGCACTGGAGGGACTGTCCACCGCCGCGCTCGTCCTCTGGGAGCCGGTGGTGAAGGGGGATGCGTACCTGCGGGAGCTGGAGCTGCTCCAGGCGCGCCGCGCCGCCCGCACCCTCTTCCCGCAGCCCGACAGCCCGCTGGAGATGCGCGAGGAGTTGCTGGGCTTCGCCTTTCCCCGCCCCCTGCGCGACGACGTCCTCGCGGTGGACCTGGCCGCGCTGTCCGCGTGGCCCACGACGCGCACGCACCTGGTGGCCGCCGCGCCCAAGCCTGAATATCAGCGCCTCCAGGCGCGCCTGGAGGCGACGGGCCTGCCCTTCCAGCACCACCTGGTGCCGGAGGAAGGCACGGGAGGCCAGGAGTCCGCGCTCCTGTCCAACCGCATCCTCCAGACCATCACCTCGCTCCTGAAGGAGGTCGCGTGATGCGCGAGCGCGTCTGTTCCTTCGGCCCCGAGCAGAGCCTCGTGGGCATCCTCACGGAGCCGGAGCCCACGAAGGTGCTGCCGGGGGCGCCCGTGGTGGTGCTCTCCAACGTGGGCCTCAACCACCACGTGGGGCCGTACCGGCTGTGGGTGGAGCTGGCGCGACAGCTGGCGGGACGCGGCGTCACCACGCTGCGCTTCGACCTGTCCGGCCTGGGCGACAGCCCCCCCCGCCGCGAGGGCGGCGCGGACGAGTTCCAGCGGGCGCGGGAGGAGACGCGCGCGGCGCTCGACTACCTGGAGCAGAAGAAGGGCCACCAGCGCTTCGCGCTCATCGGCCTGTGCTCTGGCGTGGACAGCGCGCACGCGGTGACGGTGGAGGATCCGCGCGTGACGGGCGCGGCCTTCATCGACGGGTACACATACCGCACGCTGGGCTACCACCTGCGCTTCCACCTGCGCTACCTGAGCCCCCGCCGCTGGACCCGCTTCCTGCGCAAGCGGAAGCTGCCCTCCAGGCTGCGCGAGGCCGGTGAGGCGGACGAGGTCTACACGCGCGAGTACCCCGAGCGCGCGCGGCTGACGGACGACTACCAGCGCCTGTTGGACCGCGGCGTCAGCCTGTGCTTCGTGTTCTCCGGAGGCATGGGGCTCTCCTACAACTACGAGCGCCAGTTCTTCGAGATGCTCTCGCCGCTGAAGCTGGAGGGCCGCGTCACCTACGCCTTCTATCCGCGCGCGGACCACCTCTTCTCCGTGCCGGAGGACCGCGCGGAGCTGCTGCGCAAGCTGACCGCGTGGGCCGTGGGCAGCGTCCCCCCTCGGGCGCTGACGGGCTGAAGCCGGCCCGCGGCGGGGCCCGTCCATCCCTCTTCCGGGGTACAGACCCCTCCGCCTCCCGGCCGCTATGTCCGTGCGTGCACCGGATGAAGGGAGGCCCCGTTGAACCTGACCGCGCGCGAACAAGCGCTCCTGCTCGAGCTGACCCAGGCCCTCTCCAGTTCGCTGGACCTGACGGAGGTCCTGGCGCACGCGCAGGGCGCCATCGCGCAGCTGTTGCCCTGCGACTACGCGGCCCTCTGCGTGTCGAGGCCGGAGCGCCCGGGTGAATACGAATGGATGGGCCTGGGCGCCCCCGGAATCCTCTTCGCGCACTACCCGGAGCTGGCCGCCGTGGACTTCGTGCGGGAGTCGGTGATGAAGCAGCCGAACGTGCCGCTCCGGGACTCGGACATGCTGTCGCGCAAGGAGTTGAAGCGCAGCCTGTTGTACCTGCGGTGCCGGGAGCTGGGGCTGCCGTTGGAGCACGTGATGGCGGTGCTCCTGGACCTGCGGCAGGACTGGCACGCGGGCTTCACGGTGTACCGGCAGCACGCCCTGCCCTTCTCCGCGCGGGAGCAGGCCCTCCTGGATGACCTGACGCCCTACCTGGTGAACACGGTGCGCAACTGCCGGCTGTTCGGGAACGAAGCGCGGCGCGGCGACCTGCTGGACGCGCTCTTCCGTCACCAGGGGGCCGAGTGCGTCGTGATGGATCCCCCGGAGCGGGAGAAGCTGCGGACACCGGGCGCGACGGAGCTACTCAAGCGCTGGTATCCCGCCCTGGAGGCGAACGACGCGGAACTGCCCGTGGAGCTGCGCGAGCACCTGCGCCGGCTGCGCGGCGACCCCACGACGCGCAAGACGCTGGGCATGGACACGTGGATGCGCTCGGGGGAGAAGCACGACCTGAAGGTGACGTTCGTGGAGTTGCCCGAGCAGCACGGCAGCCGCCCCTGGGTGGTGGTGTTGCAGGAGTGCTCGCGCGCCATCCCGATGCCGGACCTCTGGCGCTTGAAGCTCTCCAAGCGGGAGGCCGAGGTGGTCCAGGGGGTCCTCAGCAATTGGACGAACGAGACCATCGCCGAGGACCTGGGCCTGACGCTCAACACGGTGAAGACGCACCTGCGCAACATCTTCCCCAAGCTGGGAATGGAGAGCCGCACGGACCTGCTCTACCACGCGGCCTGGAGGCAGAAGCCGGGGTAGCGCGGGTCCGGAAGGCGGCTCAGCGGTCCCGGAAGAAGTGCGGGAACACGGCGCGCGTCATGCGGGCGGACATCAGCAGCGCGGCCTGCTCCTCCGGAGACGTGAGCGTGCGCAGCACCGACTCCAGCTCGGCCACGTGGTCGCCGTCCGCGTTGCCGTGGCCGCGCAGGAAGGTGACGGCCTTGTGGATGTTGGCGATGCCGCTGTCCGCGATCAGCCGGTCCACGGAGTCCGGCGCGCGGTTCACGGAGAGGTACTCCAGCACGTAGGCCGTCCCGAGGAACGCGGTGGGCGTGCCCGACCGCGTGGTGAAGCGGTTCCATTCCACGTAGGCGCTGACCGCGGGGCAGATGGGCGCCCGCTCCACGCGCTCCTGCGTCCAGCCCAGGTTCTTCAGGTCCGCCAGGAGCCAGCGCTCGTGGCCCTCCTCCTCGGCGGACTTCTGGAGCAGCAGGTCCGCGAGCGCGGTGTTCTGGCCCTCGCGCTTCATGCGCTCGCCGGACTCCGTCAGGAACTCCGTGCTCCAGCGCACGTACTGGTACGTCTGCACCAGGTAGTACACGTAGTCGTCTTGGTGGATGCGACCCTCGAAGAGGCGCCGGGCGCCGGGCGCCGTGTCCAGCTCCCGCACGAGCATCCGCGCCTCGTGCCGCAGGGAGTCCATCCAGTCCGTCTTCGTCGTCTGCTCATTCCGGGGCTGCTTGCACATACACGTCTCCTGTCAGGGGCCCCTGGAGGCCCGGTGGGTGTGGCGTTGAGGGTGAAGGGGGAGGAAGGAGCGCGCCGGCCTGGGTTCAGGCGGCGTCGGCGTCCATCGCGTCGAAGAGGTTCAGCGTCTTCTGGGGAATCTCATCCAGCGCCGCGACGAGCGGCACCGTGAAGCGGTTGAAGGTGGGATCGAAGTGCGGCGGGCCAATGAAGCGCGCGCCCATCTTGTCCGCGAACAGCGACAGCACGGGGGGCATGCGCAGAGTGTCCAGCTGCCCCCGGCGGGCGTGGGCCCGCTGCTCCGCGGTGAGGCGGGCCGCGAGGGGTTCCCGCGGAGGCGCCGGAAACTCGCGGGTGCGCGCCCGGAAGCGGTCGCTCACCCAGCCCCGACGCTCGGCGGCTTGAAAGTAGAGGGCCGCCTCCTCCTGACAGTCCGTCTCCATGTTGGCGGCGGCGATCCAATGCGTGACGCCTCGGCGGCGGCTCTCGCGGTAGAGGCCCGCCTGGAGGCGCAGCACCGCGGAGTTGCGGTAGCGCCGGGTGACGCAGTAGCGCGTCGTCTCCGCGAACACGCGGCCCGGCGCGGCGAGCTCCGTGAGGTCCAGCTTCTTCTCGATGTCCAACCCCACGAGCGTGTCCGCGAAGGTGGCCACCTCCGCGTTGGGCGTCAGCAGGCGGGTGGTGGCCACGGGCTCGGCGTCCGCGTAGACGACGACGTGCGCGGTGGTCCGCAGGGTGTCGAAGCAGTCGGCCTCGCGCGGCGCGCGGGGGCGCTTGGGCCCCAGCATCCGCAGCTCTTCTCCGAAGACCTGATAACGAACGCGGAGCGCGTCATCCAGGTCGCGTTGGGCTGTTGCGACACGGCAACTCAGTGAGGACATGGGGGGCTCGCTTCCAGTGCGCGAGCCGGGCTGTGTGCCCGACTCCCCCATTCATTCGCCGCTGCTCGGCCAAGTGCGCTCCCGGGTTGTCTTTTTTCCGCACCGGTAGACTTGGCCCGAGCTCATCCCCCGCTTCCCGTGCTCCGAGGACGCACAACCCCGCGCGTCTAGCGCAGGGCCGCGAGGGCCGCGCCGACCTTCGCCACCGTCACCGACACGGGCGTCGTCACCTCCGGAGCGAAGATGGCCACGCGGAGCTCCTCGAAAGCCCACCGCAGCTCCTGCGCCGCCTCCTGGTCACGGGCGGTGGCGCACCTGGCGAGGAAGGCCTCCCATAGGGGGGTGAAGGGCGCGGCCTTCCCCGCGTCCTTGCTGGGGTTCGCCACCGCACGCGACAGCCGTGCTCGGGCCGCGCGGAGGTAGCGCGAGTAGCTCAGCAGGCGCACGAGGGGGATCCACTCGATGAGCTTCTCGGGGAACAGCTGCCCGAGCTGTGAGCGGATGTCCCGCACGGCCGCCGCGCCGCTCGGCCCCTTGGATGCGGCCTTGAGCGCGGCGAGCGTCTCGGAGAGCTCCATGGAGGTGGCGACGACGGCGTTCGCCCAGTCCCGGGCCACCTGCTCGATGCGCGGCGAGCCCTCTTGGACCAGCGCCTCGAAGGCCGCCTTCGTGCGGGGCAGCGGCGCGCCCGGTGCGAGCTTGAACGCATCATCGACGCTGCGTGCGAGGACGAGCGCCCGGAAGCTGTCGGCCTGACCTCGTGCGGGCGGCGCGCCGTCCAGGGATGGGAAGGGCGGCGGCATGCGCGCGGCGCTGACGGCCACATGCCCGCGCGCGGCGATCATCAGCAACCGACGGACCCCCGTGCGCGTGGCCGCGTCGGCGGCGGCCGAGGTCTCGAGCAGCACCAGGTCCACGGCGGCGCCCCGATCGACGAGCGCGGGGTGGCTGCGGAGCTCGAGCCCGCCGACCCGCCGGGCGACCACGGGGGGCAGCTCGCCGAAGGTCCAGGCGGTCAGCCCCTTTCGCTCCCAGTCCGAAGCCGGTGCCACGCTGCGCAGCACCGCCCGTGCACGTCCCCCGTGCTGCTCGAGCAGCGCGTCGGCGTCGCGGCTCCGCGCGAGCTCCTTCCCCCGCTCGTCGAGCACCCGGAGCGTGATGCGCAGGTACGGCGCCACGACATCCGTCCGGAAGGACTCCTCGGGCACGTCCACGCCGCACAGCCGGGACACCGCGCGCGCGAGCGCTGGAATCAGCGGCCCGCGGAAGGGCACCAGCTCCTTCTCGAGACGGTCGACCAGGGCCGGCACCGGCCCCAGCTGCTTGCGCTGGGCGCGGGGGATCTGCTCGAGCAGGGCGGTGAGCTTCTCCCGCTGCCACCCGGGGATGGTCCAGTCGAGCTCCCCCGGGGCCAGCTGGGCGAGCAGCAGCAGCGGCACGCTCAGGGTGATGCCGTCGTCCTCGGCCGCGGGGTCGAAGGTGTACGTCACCGGCACGGACGCGCCGTGCAGGGTGATGGCATCCGGGTAGTGCGCCGGGGACAGGCCCGGGTCGTGCGAGAGGGCATCCTCCATCGAGAGGACGAGCACGTCGGGGTCGGCCGCCTCGGCCTTGCGGCGCCAGGCCTCGAAGCTCGCTCCGTCCGTCACGTCCGCCGGGAGGCGCTGGTCGAAGAACGTCAGCAGCGCCTCGCTGTCGAGCAGCTCGCTGCGTCGGGCCTTGTCCCGCAGGCGCGCCACGCGCTCGAGCACCTCGCGGTTCTCCTCCTGGAACGCCCCCCGGGTGCGGTACTCGCCGCGCACCAGGGCGTGCTCCAGGAACATCAGCCGCGCCCGGGCGGGGTCCATGCTGGCCAGGGCCACCGGGCGCTCCTTGAAGACCTGAAGCCCGAAGAGGGTCGCGTTCTCCTTCACGACGGCGCGCGCGGACTTCTCCGACCAGTGCGGTTCGGAGAAGCTGCGCTTGAGCAGGTGGGGGGCCGCCGCCGCGAGCCACTCCGGGTCGAGCTTCGCCACGGTGCGCGCGAACAACTGGGACGTCTCCACGAGCTCGAACGCCATCCCCCAGGCGGGGGGCTTTTTCGCGAGCGCCGACGAGGGGTGAACCATGAAGCGCGTCTGCTTCGCGCCCGTGTAGTGGCGCTGCTCCGGATTCCACTGGCCGATGCGGGACAGCAGCCCGGTGAGCAGCGCCTGGTGCAGGACGTCCCCGCGCGCCGGGGCGCCCCGGCCCTTGCGCGACAGGCGCAGCTCGCGGACGGTCTCCTCGAGCTGGCGCTGGACGTCCCGCCACTCGCGCACCCGCAGGAAGGACAGGAAGTTGTCCCGGCACACGCGCCGCAGATGGGACGTCCCCCGGCCCTCGGCCTCGCGCACGAACGCCCACAGCTTGAGGAGCCCCGTGAAGTCCGAGTGCTCGTCACGAAAGCGCGCGTGCAGCGCGTCCGCCTTCTGCGCGAGCTCCCTAGGCCGCTCGCGCGGGTCCTGAAGGTTGAGCGCCGCGGCGATGATGAGCACCTCGTCCAGGCACCCGTACTCGGCGCCGGCGAGGATCATCCGCGCGATGCGCGGGTCCACCGGGAAGCGCGCGAGCTGGTGGCCGAGCGGCGTCAAGGCGCGCTCCTTGCCCTGGATGGCCCCGAGCTCCTCGAGCACCCGCCAGCCCTCGGCGATGGCCTTCGGCTGGGGCGGGTCGAGGAAGGGGAAGTCCTCGACGTCACCGAGGCCGAGGGACTTCATCCGCAGGATGACCCCCGCGAGCCCGGTGCGCTTGATCTCCGGGTCGGTGAAGGCGGGCCGCGTGGTGAAGCTCACCTCGTCGTAGAGGCGCACGCAGATCCCCTCGCGCACGCGGCCACAGCGCCCCTTGCGCTGGTCGGCGCTGGCCTGGGAGACCGGCTCGATGTGCAGGCGCGTGGTGCCCGAGCGTGGCTCGTAGCGAGACAGGCGCGCCACCCCCGTGTCCACGACGTACACGATCCCCGGGATGGTGACGGACGTCTCCGCGACGTTGGTGGAGAGGATGACCCGGCGCTGAGGGATGGTGGCGAAGACGCGCGACTGCTCGGAGGCCGACAGGCGCGAATACAGGGGTTGCACCACCGTGCCGCGCAGTTCGCGCGCGTTCAGCGCGTTCTCGGCCTCGCGGATCTCGCGCTCCCCGGGGAGGAACACGAGGACGTCCCCGTCCGGGTCGAGCGAGAGCACGTTCGCCACCGAATCGGCGACGGCGTCGGCGAGCTCCGCGTCCTCGGGAGGCGGCTCGTAGAGCACGTCCACCGGGAAGGTACGGCCCTCCACCTGGATGACCGGAGCCCCTCCGAAGAACTGCGAGAAGCGCTCGGTCTCGATGGTGGCCGAGCTCACCACGACCTTGAGGTCGGGGCGCCTGGGGAGGATGCGCTTGAGCCACCCGAGCAGGAAGTCGATGGTGAGGCTGCGCTCGTGGGCCTCGTCGAGCACGATCGTGTCGTAGCGGCTCAGGAGCGGGTCGCTGTGAATCTGCGCGAGCAGGACCCCGTCGGTCATGAACTTCACGGCCGTCCGCCGTGACGAGCGGTCCTCGAAGCGAATCTGGTAGCCGACGTCCGTGCCCAGCTCCGTGCCGAGCTCGCGTGCCACACGCGCCGCCACGCTCGTCGCGGCGATGCGCCGGGGCTGGGTGACGCCAATCTGGCGCGGGCGGCCGCGCCCCATGGCGAGCAGGATTTTCGGAAGCTGCGTCGTCTTCCCGGAGCCGGTGGCGCCCGCGACAATGACCACCTGATGGGAGGTGATGGCCGCGGTGATGTCCTCCACCCGGCTCGAGATGGGGAGCTCGGGGGGGAAGTGCAGGGTGGGCAAGCCGCCGGAGGTGGGAACGGGTGAGTCGCCGGACATGGCACCATGGCCTAGCACTGAAGCGCACGCTCCGCCCCTGACGAATCGTGTGTTCGCCTGCGCGCCTGGCGTTCCTGGGGGACTGCTCCCCGCACACCCGCTGGCACCAGGGCCGACCCAGGGAGGCACGCGCGGTGGGAGGGGTCCGCCCCCGGCGCCCCCGGCGCTCCACCGTCGCGCCGCTCGCTGGTGCCGCTCCCCCTTCCCCGTGGCCCATGGTTCGCGCCTGGAGGGTGACTCACTGTTGAGCGGACGCTGGAGGTGGCCGCCATGACCGAGCAGACGCCCGAGGACTCGCTGTCTCCCTCCGATGAGGAGACTCCCTCTGAAAGTGAGCTGCGCAAGCTCAGCCCCTTCGAGCTGAAGGACGAGCTCATCCATGTCGCCGACGAGGCCGTGAAGACCCGGGCGGCGGTGATGCTCAACGCGGGCCGAGGCAACCCCAACTGGATCGCGACCACGCCCCGCGAGGCCTTCTTCCTGCTGGGCCAGTTCGCGCTCGCGGAGAGCCGGCGCGCCTGGGATGAGCCAGACGTGGGGCTCGCGGGCATGCCGAGGTCGCCGGGCATCGCCCGGCGCCTGCACGACTTCCTGGATGCGAGCGACGACGCGGAGGCCGTGCAGTTGCTGCGCGGTGCGCTGGCATACGGAGAGACGGAGCTCGGCTTCAACCCCGACCGGTTCGTCTGGGAGCTCACCGACGCCGTCATCGGAGACAACTACCCGGTGCCGGACCGGATGCTCGTCCATGCCGAGCGCATCGTGCACGAGTACCTGATGCGGGAGCTGTGCGGCGGCAAGCCGCACCATGGCCGCTTCGACCTCTTCGCGGTCGAGGGGGGCACCGCGGCGATGACCTATCTCTTCCGGTCGCTGATGGTGAACGGCCTGCTCCGCAAGGGAGACACCATCGCCCTGGGGGCCCCCATCTTCACGCCGTACCTGGAGATTCCCCGCCTGGAGGAGTTCGACCTGCGCACGGTGGACATCCAGCAGCGCACCCATACGAAGGATGGGATGCACACGTGGCAGTACCCGGACGCGGAGCTGCGCAAGCTGGAGGATCCGCGCATCAAGGCCTTCTTCGTCGTCAATCCCTCCAACCCAGGCGCGGTGGCCATCCGGAAGGAGTCCATCGACCGTCTGGTGGAGCTGGTGCGCACGCGTCGGCCGGACCTGTTGATCATCACGGATGATGTCTACGGCACGTTCGTCAACGGCTTCCGCTCGCTCGCCGCGGACCTGCCGCGCAACACGCTGCTGGTCTACTCGTACTCCAAGCACTTCGGCTGCACGGGCTGGCGGCTGGGCGTGGTGGCCCTGCATGAGGACAACATCCTGGATGAAGCCCTCGCGCGGCAGCCCGCGCCGGAGCGCGCTCGTCTGGAGAAGCGCTACGGCTCCATCACGTTGGACCCGGACCGGATGAAGTTCATCGACCGGATGGTGGCGGACAGCCGGGCCGTGGCGCTGAACCACACCGCGGGCCTGTCGCTGCCGCAGCAACTGCAGATGACGCTGTTCTCGCTGTTCTCACTGCTGGACAAGCACGACGTCTACAAGAAGCGCTGCCAGCGCATCTGCCACGAACGGCTCGAGGCGCTGTTCGAAGGCATGGGCCTTCACTTGAAGAAAGACCCGCTGCGCACGGCCTACTATCAGACGCTGGATCTGGAGGCCTGGTGCCGCGAGCACATTGGCGAGGATTTCATCCGTTTCGTGGAGGCGCACCACGACCCGCTGGACATCGTGTTCACGCTGGCTCGCCGCCACGGCGTGGTGTTGCTCAACGGCAGTGGCTTCGAAGGACCTCCCTGGTCCGCCCGTGTCTCGCTGGCGAACCTGGATGAGACGGCCTATCCGCGGATCGGAAGCGACCTCCAGGACGTCGTGCGCCGGGCCATTGATGAATGGCTGGAGGCCGGGGGCGCGCTGCCTCCAGACCTGCACTGAGCCACGCGCAATGACGTATCACGGGGTCCTTTTCGATCCGGGGGGGGGATCGCGAAGGACCCATGTCCTTAAAGGCAGTACCCCCTCAGAGGTACAGACACCGGTCCTTGATGCCGCCAACCTCCCGGCTCGGACGGAGACGCTTCGTCGTCGAACTTCCCAGGGCTGTAACGAAAGTCCAGACGAACCGTCGCCAAACCTGAAAGCGGGCATGTGCATGGCAACGAGGTGTGGGGGATGAGCTTCCCAACAAGAGAAGAGGAGTGGGCGCTCCACGAGCGGGTCGTGAAGCGGATGCCCGTCGCGAACACCGAGGTCTTCAAGCTCTTCATGTCATTCATGCTGAGGACGCTGACGACGGAGATGCACTGCGACGCGGAAGAAGCTCGGGATTGCGCGCTCCGGGCGGTCTTCGACTACCTGACCGACCCCGAGCGCTATGACCGGCAGCAATCGCTCCTGCGCAGTTACCTGACGCATGCGGCCAAGATGAATGTGTTGGACTCACGGCGTTCCAACCAGCGGCGGCTCCTGCGCGAACAGAAATACGCGGACGTCGTCGAACTCCGGGCGAGGCCTCCGAAAGAAGTGATGGAGGCAGCCGTGGAAACCGCCCTGGCCCTGAAGAGACTCGAGCGCCGAAACCTGAAGCCCAGCGACTTGGGAATGCTCAGGCTGGTCCTTCAGGGAGAGAGCTCAACCCTGGAATTGGCCCGCCCGCTGGGCATGGAAGCGCTGCCCGAGACCGAACGGAAGCGGGTGGTGAAGCAGAACCGCGATCGCCTCTTCAAGCAGCTGAGGCGGCTCGGAAAGGAGGAGGACTCCCATGACGAATCCTGACTGGCTGGAAGCAGCGGCCGAACGTGGTGCGCGTGTTCCGGAGATGCTGGGCTCTGTGTTCGCCTGGTACCGAGACCTGGAAGAGCTGTCGGTCCAGGCGCTCGCGCAGCGGCTGGGCTGCACCGTGGAAACACTCCACTGGGTCTCCCTGTGCCGGAAGCCCGAAGGAGCGACGTTCTCCGAGCACGTGAACCAGATCGCCGAGCACTTCGGCATCGACTCCTTCGAACTCTCCAAGGTCCTGCGTGACATGGAGGCCACGGCAGCGCTCATCGCCGAGGAGAACAGCCCTTTTGATCATGGGGAGCGGGACATCGTGCTGGCCGCTCGTGACCGCGAGAAGAAATCATGAGGGAGCGCTGGCTGAGGGACGCGCTCGAGTTGGCGGGGCTCCCCCTGCCAGGCACGTTTCCTCGCGCCATCGTCGCGGACGCGCAGAAGATCCTGCCGGTCAGCTTCGTCTGCCTTGATGAGGTGCGCCCCCACTCCATCCGCGCCTACCTCTCCCGGCGCGGATGGAAGTCCATTCCCGTCAAGGGAAACGACGACCGGGACATGCATGGCTGCATCGTGCCCATGCGAGGGACGGCCTTCCTCTTCTACTCTCGCAGCGACCCCGTCGAAGAGCAGCGGTTCACGTGCGCGCACGAGCTCGCACACTTCGTTCTCGACCATCTGACCCCACGACGGAGGGCGCTCCGCTTCTTTGGCGAGAGCATCCTTCCCGTGCTCGACAATCAGGAGCGCCCCACGCAGGAGCAGCTGCTGACCTCGGCGCTGGACGGCGTCCCGGTGAAAGACCAGAGCCACCTGATGGAGCGGGACGACACCGGCGCCATCGATACCGGGGATGTCTTCCGCGCCGAGCAACGCGCGGACCGCCTCGCCTTTGAATGGCTCGCGCCCGAATCCGTCGCATCGCCATTCATGAAGCAAGGCACCCATGAGGAGCAGGCCGCACGACTCCAGCGGTCGTTCGGCCTGCCACTCCGGAAGGCCGAAGCCTATGCGCGGGTGCTGCGCAGGCGAGCAGGTGCCCCTCGCTTCTCCCTGGCATCCGTGCTGGGCGAAAGGAGCCCGAGTTAGCCATGTCGGATCCCCTCGACGACAATGATTTCGCGGGCGACAGGGACTACCTCGAGTCCTTCGGCGAGACGCTGGCCCAGACGCTCGACCTGGAACGGTGGGCGGATGGCTTTGACGTGGAAGCCATCCTGCGTGCCTTCCGGGAGCACATTGGCGGCGCCATGCGCAAGGAGGACGTGCTCCGCGCCACCGTGCGCGAGAAGCTGCTGCCGCTCCTGAAGACGGGCCCCCATGCCCCCAAGGGCGCGGGCGTCTACCACGCGACCGAGGCCCAGCTGCGGGCGGTTCTCGACGGATACCTCTTCCGGGGCAACGTGGAGGCGGTGAACGGACGCGCGGTGTCCCACGACACGCTGGCGCTGGGCATCACGCAGCTGGGCATCGCCGCGGTCGGCTATGGCGGCTCCTCCGGGACATTCTCCCAGCGGCTGTTCCGCAAGGAGGTCACGTTCCAGATGGACGACCCCTTCAAGCAGGCCCGGGACTACATCGAGCAGCGGGAGACACGCTCGCGCAAGGCGCCTCGGAACAAGGACAGCCTGTCGAGGCTGGCCACCCGAGGCATCCGCACCTACGCGGAGCGGGCCATCCTTGTCGAACGGCTCCAGGCGGAGTGGCGCATCGGGCTGGGAAACCCGCTCCCCTACGAGCTCGTCACCGGGTCTGGCTACCGGGGGCTGCTGGAGGCATCGATCCAGATGCTCAGGAATCTCGTGGACCGGCAGCAGAAGTTCGTCTTCGTCACCGAGAGACTCGAGCACCGGGGCTTCCTCACGCTGGGGCATTCGCTCGACATGGGCGAGTACGCCATCCTCGAGACGCTGGAGACGTACGGTCAGGAGATCCTGGATGGCTGGCGGTACGACGAAGAGGGATTGAGGATGGCGACCGCCTTTGTCCGCGAGTACTGCCCCCAGGTCGTCATGGGGCTGTACCGCGCGTCGAACAACTCACCGCCCCGCCTCTTCTACGCGCACCAGGAGCACGTCCACTTCGCGGTGCGCATCGCCATGGCGGACAGCATCCTGCGCCCGGAGCAGGGCTTCCCCATGCTCTTGGATGTCGCCGCGATGACCTGCCACAGCGTCTTCGGCGAGGACGGCTTCCAGGGCCTCGTCCAGGACGCCTATGCCCAGGCCGATCTCAGTCTCCAGTACCTGAACGTACGAAAGATGCGTCGCTAGTCCCTCCGAGGGGAACACATCCATGTCTGACAATGGCCGAGGCCCTGGGAACCCGGGGCAGTACCCGCCGCGAAATGGCAGCCCCAGCCTCAACGGACAGGCACCGCATCCGATGAACGGCCACAGCCGTCCGGCCGGTCCTGGACTGCCTCCTCCGGCCGGGCCCGGAATGCGCCCTGTCTCCGCGCAACAGCCAGGCCCAAGAGGGGTGGATGGCACGCAGGGACGTTCGTCGCCCTTGCCCATGCTCCCGAACCGGGTCCAGGCGCCGCCAGCGCCACCCGCCGGCAACCGACCTCCCTCCCGTCCTTCGGGCGGCAACGCCGTCATCCAGGAGACGCCCCCTGAGGTCATCCATGCCTTGGCGGCGGCGCAGAAGGAGGCCCAGGCGGCGGTGAAGGCCGACCCCGAACTGGCCTTCGCGGTGGGCTTCACCCACTTCGACACGCCCACCAGCCAGGACAATCACATCACCGTCCTGTCGACGAAGGAGGACCTGCCCCGGCTGGCGTCACAGACGCTGGTGCGCGTGAAGTCACGCGAGGACCGCCGCTCCTATCTGGGGCTGGTGGTCGGCGGTCCCTTCGCGGAGCCCAACGCCGTGCCCGCGAGTTCCTCCATGGCCATTGGGGTGGTCACCCAAGGAAAGAAGCTGACCTACACGTTCGACTACCATGGCCGCGCCGAAGTGGAGCTGCTGGGCGAGGAGATCCAGGGAACGCTGCACCCACCCCGCTTCCGACCCCGGCCGCAGAGCCCCGTCTTCCTCCTGGATGAGGAGGAGAGCGCGCGCGTGCTGGGCGTGGGCGGAGACCTGAGCCTGGGGATGGTGGTGGGTTACGAAGGAATGGAGGCCCGGCTGAACGCGCGCGACAAGGCCGTCCTGCCCCGGCACACGGGGATCATCGGGACGACCGGCGGCGGCAAGTCCACCACCGTCGCCACGCTCATCCACCGCGCGCAGCTCGCGGGCATCGCCACCATCGTGTTCGACGTGGAGGGCGAATACACGCACATCAACCAGCCCACCGACCACACCGCGATGCTGGAGGCGCTCAAGCGTCGAGGACACAAGGAAGAAGGGGTGAAGGACCTGCACGTCCACCATCTGGACGGGCGCAAGACACGCAACCCGCGCCACCGTCCGCTGCATCGCTTCTCCCTGAACTTCTCCAGCCTGTCGCCGTATGCCATCGCGGAGATCCTGGAGCTATCGGACGCGCAGCACGAGCGCTTCATCAAGGCCTACGACGTCACCAAGCTGCTGCTTCAGGACTTCAAGATCTTCCCGACCGACAAGAACGATCCGGAACAGCAACGGCTGGTGATGGATGTGGACGAGCTGTCCACCGGCTTCCCTCGGATGACCATCCAGCACGTGCTGGACGTGGTGAACGCCTATCTCTACAGCCTCAGCGACGAGGGCAAGAACGAGGACCGGAGCACGGGCACGAGGACGCGCTCCCGTCGGCGTGGGCCCACCCAGGACGATCTGCCGCTGGACGCGGAACCTGAAGCCGCGCAGCCCCCGCTCCCCAGGGGGCCGCTGCTCCAGAGCGAGTTCAAGAGCAATCCTGGAATGGTGATGCAACGCGTATACGCGGCGAGCAGTCGCACGGAGATCAGCTGGAAGGCCCTGTCCAGCAAGCTCCACCGCTTGAAGCGGCTCAACATCTTCGACCGAGGCACCACCGCGGGCGTGAAGTACGACGCGATGCTCAGTCCCGGCCGGGTGTCCGTCATCGACCTGTCAGACACGGACTCGCCTCAGCTCAACAACCTGGTCATCGCGGACATCCTGCGCGGGCTCCAGGAGCGACAGGAGGACGCCTACGAGAAGGCCGACCGTGACGGCGGCGAAGTCACCCCGGTCCTCATCATCATCGAAGAGGCCCATGAGTTCCTGTCCGCCAACCGCATCAAGCAGATGCCAGTGCTGTTCGAACAGGTGTCGCGCATCGCGAAGCGGGGCCGCAAGCGGTGGCTGGGGCTCGTCTTCGTCACGCAGCTCCCCCAGCATCTGCCCAATGAGGTCCTGGCCCTGCTCAACAACTTCATCATCCACAAGATCACCGACGGAGCGGTCATCAGCCGGATGCAGAAGACCGTGGGCAGCATCGACGAGAGCTTGTGGAACCGCGTCTCCCGGCTCGCTCCGGGTCAGGCGCTGGTGTCCTTCAGCAACTTCACCCGGCCCCTGATGGTCGCCGTGGATCCGGCGCCCGTGAAGCGGCTGCTCGTCGATTGAGCGTCACCCAAAGTCCAGGAATGGCAGGGGGTGGAGCGATATAGAACGGCCTCGATGCTCCTCCCCGCCCTCATCACGTCCGCCATCATCGCCCAGGCCCCCAGCTCCCCTGCGTCCCGCGCCGCGGAGACCCTGGGCCTGGGCCCCATCCTCGACTCCGTCACACACCAGGGCGTGACCTATGCCGCGCTCGTCCGGGGCGGCATCGCCGTGCTCAAGCTCGACGGGGACACGCCCCAGCTCGTGCGGCGCATCGAAGAAGGCCGGCGCTTCGTGCGGCTCGTCGTCGTGGGCCAGTCGCTCCTCGCCATCGAGCAGCGCGAGGAGGCCCATGCCTTCTCCCTCGCCACGCCCGAACAGCCCCAGCCCGACTCACTGGCCTCCGCGTTGAGCGCGACACCAGCGCTCACCGTCGTCACCGAAGCACCGCCCTCCCCTCGCGCGCCTCCTCCGGCGGCCACCGCCCACCTCACCGTCACCGCCGTGCAGAACGGCGATGTGACGCTCTCCGGAGGAGAGGCGTCGGGACTCCGCGAAGGCGCCCATGTCCGCGTCCGCACGCATGACGACCGGGAGGTCGTGCTGGAAATCGCCGAGTCCCGCGAGGACAGCGCCCGCGCCCGCCTGGGCCGCGGCGAGAGCGTGCGCGCGGGCGACACCGCCGTCCTCACCGACGCGCCCACCACCGCGCGCCTCTTCTTCCCCGAGCCCGGCGTGCCACGCCTGCGCTATGGCTTCCATGCGCGCCCCTTCCTCGCGCTGGATGCCACCACCCGCCTGGGCCACTCCGCCCGCGCGGGCGGCCTGTTGCTGGATGCGTTCGTCGCGTGGCGGCCGGGTGCTCTGCCCCTGGTCCTGAGCGCCCAGCTCGATCCGGTGGGCTTCGGGCTCGGCACCGGACTGCGACACACCCCAGGCTCCGCCTATGTCGCTGTGTCCTACGCCACCGACTTCCTCGAGGTAGGCATTGGCGCGGGCGCGCTGTTCGGCCAGAAGTCCTGCGCCCCCACGTTCGCCTACGACCCCATCACCTACGAGCCCATCGACGGCGAGAACCTGTGCCAGTCCCACGCCGGCCCCTCCGTCCAACAGGTCCTGCGGCTGGGCGCCATCGATGGGTTCCACGTCGCGTGGAACTCCTCCATCCTCTCGCGCGACAACCAGTTCCGCTTCGGCTCCGGGCGCGGAGAGATCCAGGTGCCCCTCACGCCCAGCCTGTCCCTCTTCGGCGCGGGAGGAGGCTCCGTCAGCGGATGGAACTTCGGCGAGCTGGGCGTACGCAGCTTCATCAAGGGCACCGGAGGCTCCGGCACCACGGTGTTCTCCGCCAGCCTGGGCATCGTCTCGCTCTCCGACGGCAGCGGCGAGGCCCTTACCGGCCCCTCCATCGCCATTGGCATCGAGCGCCGCCCCTGACGCCCTCCCTCAGTGGCCCGACGCCGTCGACGCGGCGAACTCCTCCGGCACCATCGAGCCGGAGATGGGGAAGTGCTTCGGAGACCGCTTCCACGCCTTCCCGCCCCCCGGGCGGACGGGCGCCCGGGGAAGCTGGCTCAACCCGATGAAGCTCAGCGACACCAGGCCCAGGCTGACGACGCCCGCGGCCACTTCATTGAAGAAGCCCATCCGTCGCGAACCGCCCACGCCCAGGAGCGGAAGCGCGGCGATGGGGGCGGCCACCCACGGCAGCCACGTGCGCCAGTTCGCGTGAGCCTGCTTCGTCAGTGCCTCGTTTGAAGCCATGGGGGTGTCCTTCCGAACGCGCGGGTTGTTCAGGAGGATGGGGGCCGCTGGGAGGTCATGAAAGGCCCCCGCATCACGCTCGCCTGCTTCGCTCCGGGTGGAGCTGGAGTCGCCGAGCCAGGAACCCAACCCTGTGCTTCCCCCTCGACCGCTCCGTCAGCGGGCCCCAGGCCAGGGAAGCGAACAGCCTCGGGGAGTGTCCAGACGAACGGCTTCAGGCGATTCTGCTCGGCGCCGGATGAAGCCATCCTCGCGCGGCTTCGCCATCACGTTCTCCGCCGCGGCCTTCACCTGCCACGCATGCCCGGAGCGCCGGGTCGTCGCGCGCTCCGCATTCCCCAGCCGCTCCTTGTGGAGTGCGAGCACATCGCGGGCCACGCGGAGCCGCTCATCCGCGTGGGCCTGGAGGAGTTCGCCCCTGCCTCGGCGTTCAGCCGCTCAGCGCCCGCACGCGCGCCGCGAGGCTCTGCGTGAAGAGCCGGTAGATGTGCAGCGAGGCCGCGTCGTGCGTGGCGAGGAAGTGCTGGAAGCTCTCTCGGGTGATGCGCAGCGCGCGCACCGCGGTCTTCGCCCGCACGTTCGCGGACACCGGGCCGTCCTGCACCAGGGAGATCTCCCCCAGGAACGAGCCCGGCCCCAGCGTGTTGAGGTGCCGCGCGGCGGGCTCGTTGCCTGCGAACACGTCCACCGTGCCCTCCAGCAGCACCAGCAGCCCGGTGCCGGGGGCGCCCTTCTCCAAGAGCACCGTGCCCGGCGCCGCCGTCACGGGCCGCGCCAGCCGGTACAGGTCCTTCATGTCCTCCAGCGGCAGCTCCCCGAAGATGGGAATGGCCTTGAGGAAGCGGTAGCCGCTGGCCTCCGGCACGGACGCGCCCGCGGCCAGCCGCGCGAGCAGCGCCTCCGCCTCCATGTCCAGGCCCATGCGCCGCAGCAGCCGCGCCTTCTCCGTCACCAGCACCGGATCCACTCGCAGGTGGTCGGCGCTGCTCAACGCGTCCGCCAGCACCGCGAGCGCCCGGTGCGTGAAGCCGCCCGCGTCCAGCACCTTGCAGGTGCGCAGCACCGCTTCGACGTAGCGGGGGTCCTCCACGAGCACGCCGCCCAGGGCCTCGGCCTCCGCGTGCGACTGCCCCAGCGCGTGGTAGAGGTCCGCGGCCTCGAAGGGGCGCCCCAGGCGGACCAGGCAATGCGCCATCGACTCGCGAGCGCCCAGGCCCCGGTACACCTCCAGCGCGCGCTCCAGCGCCCCGCCCCGCTCGAAGGCGGCCGCGGCGCGCTCCACCTCGCCCGCGCGCAGGTAGGCCTCCGCCGCCGCCACGTGCTGGCCGCCCTGCGCGTACAGGTCCGCCACCTTCACGTCGTCACCGCTGCCATCCAGCAGCCGCGCCGCCCCGGTGAAGTCGCGCGCCCGGCGCAGCACGTCCACCAACCAGTGGCGTTCCTTCGCGGACCCCTGGGCGGCCTCCTTGCGCAGGCGCTCACGCTGCGCCGCGCCCAGCTCCTCGTAGAGCTGCGCCGCGCGCTCCGGCTCGCCCTGCGCCGCCAGGGACTGCACCGCCTGGAGCGTGCCGCCTCGCAACGACCCACCCCGACTGTTGCCCGTCGTGTCGCCTGCCATGTCCGTCACACATCCCTTCCCAGACCCGCCCCGTCGGGGCCGCGCGTCCGGTTCCACCCGCACCTGACTAACCAGGAACCCGGGCGTAAAGCCAGCCTCCGTCCGTCCCCCCGTGGCCCTGGGGACACCGGGTCCGGTAGGGTCCGGGCCATGGTTGTTTCCGTACCAGCCGGGGTGGCTCCGGACCACCTCCCCGGGCCCTCGCGGCCCCGCTCCTGGTACCTCGTGGCCCCGTCGGCCGCCCTGCGGACCGGACAGGCGCTGGGCGTGCAGGTGGCCGGGCGCGAGGTGGTGGTGTTCCGGAGTGAGACGGGCCGCGTCCACGCGCTGTCGGCCCACTGCCCCCACCTGGGCGCCCACCTGAAGCACGGCACCGTCCAGGGCGAGCTGCTGCGCTGTCCGCTCCACCACTGGAGCTTCGATGGCGGGGGCCGCTGCCGCGCGGTGCCGGGACGCGGCGACGTGTCCTCCCTTCCGGGGCCTCGCGCCTGGCCGGTGGAGGAGCGCTTCGGCGGGGTGCTCGTCTTCAACGGGCCCGAGGCCCTCTTCCCTCCTCCCGACCTGGGAGGTGGGGAGCATGTGTGGAACGTGGGACCTCCCGTGACGGTGCGCTGTCCCTGGTTGCCGCTCGCGGCGAACTCATTCGACCTGGAGCACCTGCGCACGGTGCACCACCGCGAGCTGTGGGACACGCCCACGGTGGAGGCGCCGGATCCGTACACGCTGCGCCTGCGCTACACGTCGCGCGTCACCGGCACCGGGGTGAGCGACCGGCTGATGAAGGCGCTGTCGGGCAACCACATCCAGGTGGCGCTCACGCTGCACGGCGGCACGTTGATGTCCGTGCGGAGCGACCTGGGCCGAGTGCAAGGGTTGCTGCTCGCCAGCATGACGCCCGTGCCGGAGGGGACGTCGGTGCGGCTCGCCGTCGCGGCGCGGCGGGGGTGGCTTCCGGGTGCGGCGGCGCTGGCGCTCGGGGTGTCGAGGTGGCTCTACACGGCGTTCCTGCGCCGCGACCTGTCCGTGCTGGACGGCATGCGCTTCAACGTCGCGACCGCGACAGCGGATCCCGTGATGCGCCAGCTGCTCGACTTCGCCGTCGGCCTGCCCGAGGACCCTGACGATGCGCGCCGGTGACACCCCGCCCATTCCGGCCACGCTCAACGTGGCGCTGCTCACCGTGGCGCTGGGCGCGGCGGCCCTGTGCCTCTGGACCGCGTCGCACGCGGAGGCGCTGTGGGCCCGGCTGGTGGCGGCGGGAGCGTTCTCCTACGTGAACAACACGGTCTTCTCGCTGTTGCATGAAGCGACGCATGGCGTGCTGCACCCGTCGCGGAGACTCAACGACGGCTTGGGGCGGCTGGCGGCGACCTTCTTCCCGACGTCGTTCACGTTGCAGCGTGCCTTCCACCTGACGCATCACCGGCACAACCGCACGGCGCGCGAGCAGTTCGACTACCTGCACCCGGGAGACCACCGGTTCCTGAAGTACGCGCAGTGGTACGTCATCCTCACGGGCGTCTATTGGCTCTTCGTGCCGCTGGGGGCGTTCGTGTTCGCGCTCGCGCCGGGGTTGCTGCGGAGGCTGCGAGGTCCGGGCACTCGCTATGGAGAGCAGACAGGCGCGGACGCGTACCTGGGCCGCCTGGAGGACGCGCCGGGAGCAGCCATCCGCTGGGAGGTGCTGGCGATGGTGGCCGTGCAGGCAGGGCTGTCGTACGCGCTGGAGCTGACACCCGCGGGCTGGGCCCTCTGCTACGCGGCGTTCGCGGTGAACTGGAGTTCGCTCCAGTACGCGGACCACGCGTGGTCGCCGCTGGATGTGCGCGAGGGTGCATGGGACCTGCGGGTCGCGGCGCCGGTGCGCTGGGTGTTCCTCAACTACCACTACCACCGGGCGCACCACCGCCACCCGCAGGTGCCGTGGCTTCACCTGGGCCGCTACGTGGACGAGAGCGTCCCCCGTCCGTCCTTCCTGCGCATCTGGCTTTCGATGTGGCGTGGGCCCCGACCGTTCCCGGAGAAGGCACCCTGAGCGCGCTCTTCGGTTGGCCCACGGCTGGGGAGTTGAAGCGCACGGCGGCGCTCGCGTCCGGCTTCGCGGTGTTCTTCCTCGTGGTGTACGGCGGCGCGAGCTGGGTGACCGGCTTCTATCCCGGTGGCCTGCGCGTGGACCTGCCCTTCGAACGGCACATCCCGTTCGTCCCCAGCTGGGCCGCCGTCTACATCAGCATGGACCTGCTGCTGCTGCTGTCCCTGTTCATCTTCCGGACGTGGAGGCGGATGCTCCCCTTCGCGCTGGCCCTGTGCGCGGAGACGGTGCTGGGGGCGCTCTGCTTCCTCGTGTTGCCCGTCGAAGTGGCGTGGCCGCGACGGGTGGTCACCGGAGCGTGGACCCAGGTCTTCCAGTTCGCGGACACGATGAACCTGGAGCGCAACTACCTGCCATCGCTCCACGTCGCCTTCGCCTGCACCGCGGCGCTGGCCTACCGCGAACGCGCAGGACCGGTGGCGCGCATGGGGTTCACGCTCTGGGCGCTCGCCATCGCGGCCTCCACGCTGCTCATCCACGAACATCACGCGGTGGATGTTCTCGCCGGAGCGCTCCTGGCGTGGGGAGTCTGGCGCGTCGTCGCGCCCCGCGTCCGGGAGGCGGCGTTCCTCGAAGCCGTGCGGGTGGAGTCGATCTGCGCGCGGGAGCTGTACCGCTTCGCGCGCAGACACCCACGCTACGGGCTCATCGCGCTCGTGCTGTATCAACAGTCCCTGGGCCGCTGGCGCGAGGCGCGCAGGGCGCGGGTGGGCTTCTGCTTCCTCCAGCTCGTGGACGACGTGCTGGATGGAGACCGCCCCGTGGAGGGAGAACCGCTGGAGTACATCGACGCGCTGCTTCGCACCCTGGAGACCGGCGCCCCCGGTCCCTCCAGCGCTTTCCACGACACCGCGTCCACGTTGGGCCGGGTGCTGCTCGCGGAGCTGACGAACCCGGGTGCCCGGGAGCAGGTGTTGGAGCTGGTGCGCACGATGCGCGAGGACCGCGAGCGAGTGCGCGCCAGGCACTGGTGGGACGCGGGCAGGATCCAGACCCAGCTCTCGAACACGTTCCGCCTGTCGGTGGGCCTGATGCTGCACGTCGCGGACGCCCAGGTGCGCGCGGAGGAGGCCCCGTCCCTGCTCGCGGCGCTGGGCTGGTGCTCCGTGATGCGCGACCTGCACGAGGACCTGGCACAGGGCCTCTTCAACGTGCCCGCGGACGTCGCCGCCGAAGTGCGCGCCACCGGTCACGACCCGGCGGACCTCGACGCCTTGCTGGCCTCCGAAGCCGGACGCGCCTGGGTGGCCAGCGAATACCAGCGGGCCCGGCTCCTGCTGGACCACTCCGCGGCGGAGCTGGACTCGCTGGACGGAAGGCCTGGGACCGCCCTGCTGCGCCTCTTCCACCGGTCGGTGGAGGCGTTCTGGGCACGCAAGCTGCCCCGGCGGATGCCGTTCCTGCGTGAAGCCTCCGCGCTCCGGCCCTCCTGAAGCGGCCCCGCGCGTCAAGCGGAGTCGCCTGGAGCGTGGCCCGGACGCACGGCCTGGGACACGCATTGACGCGAGCAGGACGGAGGCATCTGCTGGCCCGATGTCCGACCCCACTCCTTCCTCCAGCGCCAGCCCGGTGGACGTGTCCGAGCGGCTGCCCCTGCTGGACGTGTTGCGCGGCTTCGCGCTGTGCGGCGTCTTCGTCTCGAACA
The DNA here is from genome assembly GCF_009909145.1 of Corallococcus silvisoli. Classification (NCBI taxonomy): domain Bacteria; kingdom Pseudomonadati; phylum Myxococcota; class Myxococcia; order Myxococcales; family Myxococcaceae; genus Corallococcus; species Corallococcus silvisoli. Next base: position 91,322 of record NZ_JAAAPJ010000026.1, on the reverse strand, counting down.
GCTTCGCCTGGTTCAGCGGCAGGGTGCTCATGCCGCGCGAGCAGGCCCAGGCGCTGGCCGCGACGCCCTTCGAGGCCGTCGTCAGCGCCCTCTACCACTTCTTCGTGAACCAGAAGTTCGTCACGCTCTTCGCCTTCCTCTTCGGGCTGGGCTTCTCCATCCAGCTCCAGCGCGCGGAGCGAAGAGGGGCCTCCGTCGTTCCGGTGTATTCGCGGCGGCTGCTCGTCCTGCTGGGCATTGGCGCGACGCACCTCACCGCGCTCTGGGTGGGGGACGTCCTCTCCACCTATGCGCTGCTGGGCTTCGCGCTGCTGCTCTTCCGCCAACGGTCGGACCGGACGCTGTTGACGTGGGTGGGTGTCCTGTTGGTGGCCGTCCCGCTCGGGGTCCCCGCGCTCCAGCACTACGGCCCCATCCTGCTGCACGGCGCGCAGGCAGCCGCCGAGGCCGCGAAGGCCACCGACGACCTGGAGGCCCGGCTCCGGGAGCAGCTCTTCGTGGGGCTCTCCAGCGATTCGCTCTGGACGACCCAGGCGGCGAACGCGCACTTCCTCACGTTCATGCTGCCGCAGTTCAAGCGGCTGTTCTGGATGGCCACCATCCTGGGCCGCTTCCTGCTGGGCCTGCTCGCGGGACGGCACCTGCTGCTCCAGGACCTGGAGCGGCACAGGTCCTTGCACAAGAAGCTGCTCGGCTGGGGATTGGTGCTGGGCGTGCTGGGCAATGGCGCCATGGTGGGGGTCCAGCGCCTGCGCATCCTGGGGCTGGTGGACCCGGCGAAGGACGGCTGGATGGTCATCCTGTCCGCCATCCACGAGCTGGGGTTCCTGGGGCTGGCCGCGGCCTACGTCGCCGTCTTCGCCCTGCTCTTCCAAAGGGAGCCCTGGCGCAAGCGGATGCAGGTGCTGGCGCCCGTGGGCCGCATGGCGTTGACGAACTACCTGATGCAGACGGTGGTGAGCCTGTGCATCTACGACGGCTGGGGGCTGGGCCTCGTCGGCAAGCTGCCCCCCTCCAGTTGCATGGCGCTCGCGCTGGCGGTGTTCGCGCTCCAGATTCCCTTGAGCCACGCGTGGCTGTCGCGCTTCCGCTTCGGTCCGGCGGAGTGGCTGTGGCGCTCGCTCACCTACGGCCAGCGCCAGCCCATGCGCCACTCGCTCAAGCCGTCGCCGGTCGGCGTCCCCGGCGCCCGATGAAGAAACCGGCCACGAGGGCGATGACGGCGGCCAGGACACCAAAGCTCAGGGCGGCGGTCTTCACCTTCGTGAGCAGGGCGTTGTCGAACACGTTGGTGGAATAGTGGAACGCGGCGATGAGCCACTGGTCGCCCTCCTTCACCAGCGTGCAGGTCCACCGCCCGTGGACGACGAGGTCGGTGCCATCACTCAGCTGGTAGTGGTCCCGCGACGAGCCATAGGCGACGCCCGTATCGCCATACAGGCGCGTGAGCGCATCCACGTCGAACTTCGCCGTCACCTTCTTCACGACGCTGTGCGGACCGCCCAGCATCTCCTCGTAGTACGCGCGGATGGCGGCCTTCCCCACGCGCACGTCGTTGTTCATGGTGGTGAACACGACGTCCGGGTGCAGGTGAGACAGGAGCTGATCCAGGTCCTGCCTGTTGAGCGCGTCCTCCATGTCCTGCTTGATGGCGCGCAGCGCCTGATGCGTCACCTCGTCGCCCGAAGCCGCCACGGCGGGAGTGTCCTGGGCTCCCGCCACCGTGGGCACCGCGACGAACAACAACGCCAGGAGACCTACGAGCCGGGTGCGCACCATCGAAGCTCCACGAAGAAAGAAGGAGCCGCGCATCCTAACTCACGGCAGCGGCTTCACCGTGAGCTGCTTGGACGCGAGGAACTCCGGGTTGAACACCTTGGAGGCATAGCGACTGCCGTGGTCGCACAGGAACGTGACGATGCGAAGCCCCTGTCCCTGGTGCCCGCGAGCGATCTCCCAGGCCGCGCGCACGTTGATGGCCGCGGAGGTGCCCACCACCAGCGCGTCCTCGCGCGCCAGGTGGTAGAGCATCTCCAGCATGTCCTGGTCCTCCAGGCGCATCGCCTCGTCCACGCGCGCCTGCCGGAAGTTCTCCGTCAGCCGCATGATGCCGATGCCCTCCGTGATGGAGCTGCCCGTCGTCTCCATCTTCCCCGTGCGCACCTGGCTGTAGAGCCCCGACCCCGGCGGATCCACCAACACCACGCGCAGCGCCGGGTTCTTCTCCTTCAGGTAACGGCTCGTCCCGGACAGCGTGCCGCCGCTGCCCACCGACGCCACCAGCACGTCCACCCTGCCCTCCGCCTGCTCCCAGATCTCCGGCCCCGTCGTCTCGTAGTGGTAGTCACCGTTGGCCGTGTTCTCGAACTGGTTCATCCACGCCCAGCCGTGCTCCTCCGCCAGCACCCGCGCCTGATGGAAGAAGTGCATTGGATTGGAGAAGGGCACCGCCGGCACGCGCCGCACCTCCACGCCCATCGCCTCCAGGTACTCGTACTTCTCGCGCGCCTGGTTGTCCGGCATCGTCACCACCACGCGGTAGCCCCGCTCACGCCCCAGCAGCCCCAGGCCGATGCCGGTGTTGCCCGCCGTGCCTTCGACAATCGTCCCACCGGGCTTCAGCTGCCCCGTGGCCTCCGCGCGGAGGATCATCCCCTTCGCGGCGCGGTCCTTGATGCTGCCGCCCGGGTTCATGAACTCCGCCTTGGCGACGATGTCGCAGCCCGTCCGCCGGCTGAGCGACCCAATGCGCAACAGCGGCGTGTTCCCCACCGCATCCCAGAGCGAACCCAATCGTGGCGCCATGTCCATCCCTCCCTGAAGCCGCCTACAGCTTGCGCATCCGCACGCGGCGAACCTTGTGGTCGCTGCCCTTCACCAGGATGAGCCGCGCGCGCGAACGCGTGGGCGCGATGTTCTCCGCCAGGTTGGGCCCGTTGATCTCCGCCCACACCGACGCGGCCCGCGCCACCGCCTGCTCCCGCGTCAGCTCGGAGAAGCGCCGGAAGAAGGACCGCTCGTCGCGGAACGCCGTCTCCCACAAATGCAGGAAGCGCTCCACGTACCAGTGGCGGATGTCCGTCTCGTTCGCGTCCACGTAGATGGAGAAGTCGAAGAAGTCCGACAGGAACGTCTGCGGCAGCCGCCCGCCCTCCACCGGCCCCGTCTGAAGGACGTTCAGCCCCTCCAGGATGAGGATGTCCGGCTGCCGGATGGACTGCGGCTCCCCCTCCACGATGTCGTAGACGAGGTGCGAGTACACCGGCGCCGTCACCACCTCGCGCCCCGCCTTCAGCTCCGCCAGGAAGCGCACCAGCCCGCGCCGGTCATAGCTCTCCGGGAAGCCCTTGCGGTTCATGATGCCGCGCTCGGCGAGCACCCGGTTGGGGAACAGGAACCCGTCCGTCGTCACCAGCGCCACGCGCGGATGATCCGGCCAACGCGCCAGGAGCGCCTGGAGGATGCGCGCCGTCGTGCTCTTGCCCACCGCCACGCTGCCCGCGATGGCGATGATGAACGGCACCTTGCGCACCGAATACCCCAGGAACGCCTGCTGCGCCGCCCACAGCGACTGCGCCGACGCCACCTGCAGGTGCAAGAGACGCGACAGCGGCAGGTAGACGTCCACCACCTCGTCGATGTCCAGCCGCTCGCCCAGGCCGCGCAGCTTCTCCACCTCCTCCGCCGTCAACGTCAACGGCGTGGAGGCCCGAAGCTCGCGCCACGCGTCGCGATCGAGGTCGACGTACATGGAGGCGGCGCGGGGCTTGGTCACGGACATGCCACCAAGCATGAACCAGACCTTCCCGGCTCCCGCAAGTGAAGGCGACAACAGGTCTTCCCCGGGCTCCTTGACAGCACGACATTCACGCGCGGAACGTGCCGGTCCGCGCCCAGTCCCGGTCCGCCTGGAACGGGGGGCTCCCCCCCTGGCGCCCCGCTTCTCCGAGGTCCCGCGTGTCCGTCCTCCACGGTCCAGTCCTCCTCGCCGCCACGGGGCTGCTGTTCGGCGCGCCCCTGGCGCACGCCCAGTCCCAGGCCGCCGAGCCCCCCAGGGCCGTGGATCCCCCGGTCGTCCAGACCTCGGAGGACGGCTTCTCGCTGTCGTCGGCGGACAAGGCTTTCGTGCTCAAGCCGCGCGGACAGCTCCAGGGCGACGGGCGCTTCTACTTCGACGACACGGACCGCACCGGCACCAACACGTTCGTCATGAGGCGCGTGCGCCCCATCCTGGACGGGACGCTCTTCGGCTTCATCGACTTCCGCTTCATGCCCGACTTCGGCAACGGACAGCCGCTCATCCAGGATGCGTGGATCGACTTCCGGCCGGGCGAGTGGATCCGCCTGCGGGCCGGGCGCTTCAAGACGCCGTTCGGGCTGGAGCTGCTCCAGTCGGACATGGACAACCCCTTCATCGAACGCTCGCTCACGGTGGACCTGGTCCCCAATCGCGACGAGGGCCTGGAGCTCCACGGCGAGGGCCAGGGGGGCCGGTGGCAGTACTCGCTGGCGGTGGTCAACGGCGATCCAGATGGCACCAGCACCGACTTCAACGGGGACGACAGCTTCGACCTGGTCGCCCGCGTCTTCGCCCTGCCCTTCAAGGGTCACGAGCCCTCGTTCCTCCAGGGGCTGGGCCTGGGCTTCGCGGTGACGCGCGGGCTGCAATTCGGCTCGGCCACCAACACCGGCCTCGTGCCCCAGCGCAGCACGGGCCAGGAGGTCATCTTCAGCTACCTGAGCAACGCGGACACGGGCGAGACCGTGGTCGCGCACGGCCAGCACCTGCGGGTGTCGCCCCAGGGCTACTTCTACTGGGGCTCGCTGGGTGTTCTCGCGGAGTACGTGCGCTCGACACAGGACGTGCAGGTGGCGGACGCGCGCGCCCGGCTGCGGAACCACGCGTGGCAGGCGTCCGCGTCGTGGGTCTTCGGGGGGAGGGCCTCGTTCGAGGGCGCGAGGCCAACGAAGCCCTTTGATCCGAAGACGGGCCAGGGCGGCGCGCTGGAGGTGGCGGCGCGCTACCACGCGCTGGACCTGGACGAGGCCGCCTTCCCCCGCTTCGCGAACCCCGCGCGCTCGGTGCGCACGGCGAAGGGCTTCGGCGTCGCCACCACCTTCGCCTTCAACCGGCGCGTGCGCTTCGCGGTGAACTACCACCGCACGAACTACCAGGGCGGTGCCCCCAACGGAGGCGACCGCAAGCCCGAGAACGTCGTGTTGTCCCGCTTCCAGCTCACGTTCTGAAACACGCCACCTGAAACACAGGCTGCTTGACGCTCCACGTCACCCGGCTTCGTCCTGGTGCGTCTTGAAGCGGGGACACCCGGTGCACGACGCTCCCGCTGCCCGCGACGGGTCGCCCTTCCCAAGGGCCGCCTGTCGCGGACTCCCGCAGAAGAGGACGCATGCCCGCGAACGTGTTCCCGCAGCGCCCGACGTCTGTCCGCCCCCCTGCCTCGTCGAAGTGGCTTCCTCGCGCCGCGATGCTCGCGCTGCTGGGGCTGGGCACGCCCGCGGCCGCGCAACAACCCGAAGCGCCCCCTCAAGAGAACGTGCAGCAGAACGTGCCGCCCCCGGTGCTGCCACCGATGCCGGAGCGCCGCGTCTTCTTCACCACGCTCAACGTGATTCGCTACAACCCGCTGGGGCTCGAGTCGCAGAACCGGCTCGTGTACCAGAAGCGGCTGTTCGACAGCCCCTCGCTGCTCTTGCGCGACACGTACGCCAGCGCCGCCGCGAGCCTGAAGGTGAGCCCGGCCTTCTTCAAGCTGGGCCCCGTGGTGGAGCTCCAGCCCCTGGCGGTGTTCAACCTCCGCGCCGGCTACGAATACGTCCAGTACTTCGGCACCTTCGGCAGCGTCCAGTCCTACCCGGACTCCTTCCAGAACTACGCCGATGACGTGCGCGATGTGACCAAGGACGCGGCCTACGGCACCTCCGGACACCACTTCTTCCTGGAGCCCATGCTCCAGGCGAAGGTGAAGTCGGTGGCGCTGCGCACCAAGCTGGCCATCGAGTACTGGAACGTGGACCTGCACGACGGCGGCCCGCGCAGCACCTTCTATGAGCCGACGCTGGACACGCTGGTGCCCGGCAAGGGCTGGGTGCTCGCCAATGACACGGATCTGCTGTGGCTGGCCGGGAAGTGGACGCTGGGCGCCAGGTTCTCCGCGGTGTGGCCACGCTACAACGACAACGCCAACGCGGTGGAGCCGCTGCCCGGCCAGCGCCTGCCCACCAACAAGCACATGCGCGTGGGCCCGCTCGTCGCGTATGCCTTTGACACCCACCCGGGCGGCGTGATGACCAAGCCGACCGTGCTGCTCATCGCGGGCTGGTACCTCAACCATGAGAACCGCACGAGCGCCATGCCCTACCTGCTGGGCGGGTTCTCGTTCAGCACGGAGCTGCTCTCCGGCGGCTGAGCGCCCCCGGAAGACTGTCCAATCCTCAAACCCAGACTGCCCTCCGGGGCAGTGGCCCCGGCCCCGCGTCGTCCCTAACTCGCCCTGGCTGTCTGCCTTCGTGGACAGCGGGGGTGCACATGGGTTGGACACGAATGGCGACGGGTTGGCGGTTCCTCTGGGCTGTCGTGGCGGTGGTGACGCTCAGCCGGTGCGCCCCGCCGGAAACCCCCGAGCCGCCATCCGTCACGCGAGAGGGCGCGGCGCTCCAGGCCGGGCTCGCGGGGGGTGACATCACCTGGCTCAAGCACCTGGGCAATGCCAGACAGGATGGCGCCTCCTCGGTGGCGTTCGACCGGGATGGCAACATCCTCATGCTGTTTGAATACCAGGGCAGCGTGGACCTGGGCGGGGGTCTCATCGGCTCCGGAGACCCCAACCGGTACGGCTTCGCGGTGGCGAAGTACACGTCGGCGGGCGCGCTGCTGTGGACCCGCGCCTTCGAGGCCACGCCCCAGCCCGGTGACCCGATTTCACGGGTCAGCGCGCCGGCGCTCACCGTGGACCGGGAACGGAACGTCCTCGTCGGAGGGGTCGCGAGCCAGCCCATCAACCTGGGCGCGGGGGTGCGGCCGCCGGGCGCCTTCCTCCTGAAGCTGCGCAAGACGGGGCAGTTCCAGTGGGCCCGGCACTTCACGGGCAACCTGGGGCCTCGGAGCCTCGTGACCGACTCGCAGGACGCCATCGCGATGGTGGGCAATGCCTACCGCACGGTGGACTTCGGCCAGGGGCCCATCACGCCCTCCGTGGACGCGCAGGTCGCCTTCCTCGCGAAGTTCAACGCGGCGGGCGCGCCCCAATGGAGCGTCATGGAGATGTGGGACCTGAGCAGCGGCACCAGCGTCGCGGTGGACGAGGAGGACGCGCTCTACCTCGCGGGCCACTGGTACCCCGACCCGGAGCTCTGGAAGGTGACCTCCTCGGGGACCGTGGCGTGGCAGCGGACCTTGAACGGCGCGTCCGGCGGCGTGCTCGACGTGGCGGTGCACGGCAACCGCGTGGTGGCCGGGGGACAGTTCAACAACCCCTTCACGTTCGCGGGGCGGACCGTCCCGAACCCCTCCTCGGGCAACGGGGGCTTCCTCGTCGCCTGGACCCGCGCTGGCGAGGAGCGTTGGGGCCAGAGCTTCGAACAGGTCGTCAGCGCGGTCGCCATGGGCGAGGATGACAGCGTGGTCGTGGGAGGCCACTCCACCTCGCCGGGCCCCTCTGGCCACAAGCTCTTCGTCGCGAGGCTCGAGCGCCTCCAGGGGCAGCAGCACTGGCTGCGCCGCTACGACGCGACCCAGCGCCCGTCCTTCACGGACCTGGCGGTGAACAAGCAGGGGGAGTTCGTGGCGCTGGGCTCCTTCACGGGCACCGTCCACTTCGACGCCGACTACACCTCGCGAGGCCTCGAGGACGTCTTCCTCTTCAAGACGCGGACGGGCCCCTGAGGCTCACCCGAAGCCCTGGGCGCGCAGCGCCGCGCCCAGCGGCAGGGAGCCCGAACGGTAGGCAGCGAAGCACCGCGCGGCCTCCTCCGGGGTCGGCTGGGTCCAACGCCAGCCGCCCGGGCCCGCGCGGACCTCGCAGCGGATCAACGACGTGCGCAGCGCCTCCGCGCTGGGGAATACCAGGTGCTCGAACAGCAGCGGGCTCTGGCTGGTGACGAAGGCCTGCCGTCCGCCCAGGTCCCCCACGCACGCGCCCACCAGGTCCGCGTGCAGCCCGTCCGCCAGCTCGTCCGCGATGACGAACGCCGCGTGCACATCCAGGTAGTAGAGGAAGGACAACAGCCGCTTCTGGCCGTAGCCCAGCTGCTCCTGCGTCACCGGGCCGCCGTCCGCGCGCACGAACGCGAACCGGAAGCCGCTGAAGCCCAACCGGCCCCCCTGCGACAGCGGCGCCCCTCCCTCCGTCACGTCCACGCTGAGCGTGCCGGACGCGAAGCCCGCCAGCGCCACGAAGCGCGCGAGGAAGCCCTGGGGCCGCGCATCGTGCCGCAGCAACAGCGCCGGAGGCACGGGCTCGCGCTCCACCTGATCTCTCAGCCAGCCGGGCATCCACGTGGGCAGCGCCATCAGGCCCAGCGGGAACAGCTCCTCTCCTCGCTGCTCCATCGCGTAGCGGATGGCGCCGATGCGCTCGAACATGCCCAGCGCCTCGTCGAAGCGCGGCGGTGCCAGCAGGAACGTCTCCCGCAGCAGGTCCTTCAGCCGCGCCTTCACGCCCGGCTCCAGGTACTGCGCGGCCATGAAGAGCAGCGTCCACACGGACCGGTCCAGCACCGACCAGTGCATGCGCTTGGAGAAGCCCGCCGCGCCCGCCACCTCGCACGCGAAGCCCGTGGCGCTGGCGCGCATGACGAGCCGCGCGTCCTCCGCCGCGTCCCACCGCACCGTCGCCACGATGGAGGGCATCAGCCCATGCGCCAGCGCCCCGGGAGGCAGCGCCAGCGCGTCTCCGGGCCCGCCCTCGCCCGCCGTCGCCGGCAGCGCCGCGGGGGGCTCGTTGCGCACGGCCACGTCCACCGTCAACGCGTCGAAGCGCAGCGCGTAGTCCAGCGCGAACGGCTCGCGCAGCAGCCCGGAGAAGTCCGAGCACACCACCGCCGACACCAGCTCCAGCAGCGTCGTGCGGCCGCTGCCCGTCGCGCCCACCACCACGTTGAGCGCGGGACCGAACGTCAGCACCGTATCCGGCGCGAGCCCGCGGTAGTGGTGCACGTGCAGGCGGGTCAGCTTCATGGCGGCGTCCGGACCTCCGGAGGAAGCAGCCCTCAGCGTAGGCCCTTCGCCAGCTGGTGCGCGAGCCGGTGGAGCAGCTCCGTGTTCTCCACCTCCGAGGCCTTCAGCTTGGGCAGCTGCGCCTTCAGCGCCGCCAGGTCCTTGCCCCGCGTGAGCAGGTCCTCCGCGCCCAGCTCCAGCCAGCGCCCCAGCTCCAGGGCCGTCAGCTCCAGGTGGAACTGGAAGCCATAGGAGCGCCCCAACCGGAACGCCTGCTGGGTGTAGCGGTCCGTGGACGCCAGCAGCGTCGCGCCGGGCACCGGCGTGTAGGTGTCGCCGTGCCAGTGCGCCACCGCCGTGCGCGCCTTCGCGCCCCCGACCACCGGATCCTTCAGCGCGTCCTGCGTCCAGCGCACCGGCCCCACCCCCACCTCGAAGCCGTTCTTGCCCGGAGACACCGTCGCCCCCGCCGCCGCCGCCAGCAGCTGCGCGCCCAGGCACACGCCCACGCACGCGCGGTCATTGGCCAGTCGCTCGCCCAGCAAAGCCAGCTCTTCATTGAGGAACGGATGGGCGTCCGCCTCGTACACCCCCATGCCGCCCCCCATCACCACCACCAGCGGAGCATCCACGTCCTCGCGCTTCACCGTGCGGAAGCGCCGCACCAGCGTGAACCCCGCCGCCTCCAGCGCAGGGCCCAGCAGCCCGGGGCCCTCGTGCTCCTCATGCTCGAACACCACCGCGCGCATCGCCCGCAACCCCTTTCGTTCAGCCCCGTACTAAGTGCCGCACTCAGACTAACGCTCCCAGCCGCACTCCGCCGAGATGCGGCACGAACGTGAATTGTCAGTCAGCGCACATTTCAAAGTATTTTATGTTATCATCCTTGGGCCCGAATTCCCCTATAAACAGGTGGACCAGGGTATTCCCCCCTTGGGTGTTCGTCGCGTCGTTTCCGAAAGGAAGTTCCTCGTGAGCAAGAGCCTTCGCGGTTTCAAGTGGCTGGTGGGCACGGTGGTCGGCGTTTCCCTGCTGGGTGCCTGTGGCGCCCCGGCGGATGGTGAGCAGTCCCCCACGGAGGCCTCCGAGCAGGCCCAGGGCGCCCTGACGGCGCAGGTGTCCGTGGCGAAGGCCTCCATGGCCGCTCGCGACACGGTGACGGTGGAGGTGACGCTGACCAACACCTCGTCCGCGCCGGTGAGCCTCTACAAGTGGGAAGCGCCGGGCACGGGCCTCACCGAGGGCCGTCTGTCCGTCCTGCGCGACGGCACGCCCGTGGCCTACACGGGCGCGCACTTCAAGCGCGTGCTGGGCCGCGCCGAGGACCTCATCACGCTCGCTCCCGGCCAGAGCATCTCCGGCCCGGTCGTCGTCTCGGACGCGTACGACCTGTCCCGCACGGGCACGTACAGCATCCGCTACGAGCTGGCGTCGCGCTCCAGCGTGCAGGCGCTGGCCTCCAATGAGGTCACCGTCTTCATCGAGGGCCGCCGCAACAGCCGCGAGGAGGCCGAGGCGATGCGCGAGGTGACGGGCGAGAGCCTGGCGTACTCCGGCGCCTGCACCACGTCGCAGAAGAGCTCCATCTCCTCCGCGTTCAGCGGCGCGCAGACGTACTCCAACAACGCGTACACCTACCTGAGCGGCACGCCGTCCGCGACCAGCCGCTACACCACCTGGTTCGGCACCTACTCCAGCTCCAACTGGAACGTCATCAAGACGCACTTCAACAGCATCAAGAACGCGTTCGCCTCCGCGGCCGTGACCGTGGACTGCAGCTGCACCGACAGCGGCACCTACGCGTACGTGTACCCGGGCTCCCCGTACAAGATCTACGTGTGCGGCGCCTTCTGGAGCGCCCCCACCACGGGCACGGACTCCAAGGCCGGCACGCTGGTCCACGAGATGAGCCACTTCACCGTCGTGGCCGGCACGGACGACTGGGCCTACGGCCAGAGCGCCGCCAAGAGCCTGGCGAAGTCCAACCCCACCAACGCGCGTGACAACGCGGACAGCCACGAATACTTCGCGGAGAACAACCCCTCGCTGCCGTAAGGTGACGGCGGGTCGTTGACCGGGGGACGCGGGCCACGGGCCTCGCGTCCCCTTTTCTTTTCGCCGCACGAACACAAGGAGCGACACGTGATGGGGCTGGGACGAAGGAACCTCGCATGGCTCGCGGTGCTGTCCGCCGCCGGTGTCACCGCCTGTACGAAGCCCGCGGAGCCGCCCGCGCAGCAGCAGGCCCCCGTGGCCGCGGCGCCGACGACGCCCACCCCGCCCCCGCCGTCCACGCCGCCCCCTGCCGCCCCGGAGCCCACCGCCGTGAAGAACCCCGTGAACCTGGAGTGCGCCCTGAGCGCGCCCGCGAAGGCCCGCGTCGGCGAGCCCGTGGAGGTCCTCTTCAAGCTCACCAACCGCTCCGACCAGCCGGTGTGGGTCCTCAAGTGGCACACCCCGCTGGAGGGCTTCCTGGGCACCGTGTTCCAGGTCACCCGCGACGGCGAGGAGGTCTCCTACCAGGGCCCCATGGCGAAGCGCGCCGCGCCGAACGCGGACAGCTACGTGGCCATCGCTCCGGGGGCCACGGTGGAGAACCGCGTGGAGGTGACGCAGGCCTATGACTTCCAGAAGCCCGGCACCTACCGCATCGCCTTCCGCGACGAGCTGATGGACGTGGCCACTCGCAAGGAGGACGTGCCCGCGCCCGGCGGGGACTTCAAGTCCACCCCGGTGACGTGCGCCCCGGTGGACGTGACGCTCGCCGCCCGCTGAGGGCCGCGCCGGGAAAGGGGCCTTCTCCCGGACTTTCCCGGAACAGGAGGGCGGACAGGCACGCTCCCCCTCCTCAGCCGGGCCCAGGCGCGATACACCTGGGCCCATCATGGCGGACACCTCCTCGATCCACATCCCGACGGTCGACCTCACGGACCTCGCGTCGGGTGAACCGGCCCGTCTCGAGCGCGCCGCGGCGGCCCTTCGCGAGGCCTTTGGCGTCTTCGGGCTCGTCTTCGTGAAGAACCACGGCGTGGACGCGCCGGCGCTGGAGCGCTTCTACGACGCGTTCTCCAGCTTCGTCGCCCGGCCGGACGCGCAGAAGCGCCCCCTGGGCCGCGCGGACTTCTGGTACCAGCGCGGCTGGACGCCTCCCAACACGGAGGTCGCCGTCGCCGGCAACGGCCAGCCGGACTTCAAGGAGTGCTACTTCGCGGCGCCCACGCCCACGGACGCGCAATCCGCGATGGAGTTCCCGGAGCTGTACCCGGAGAACATCTGGCCGGACGACGCGCCGCCCTTCTTCCAGGAGGGCCTGCTCACCATGGGCCGCGCGCTGCACGAGGCCGGCCTCAAGCTGCTGCGCGGCGCCGCGCTGGCGCTGAAGCTCCCCGAGTCCACCTTCACCGACGCGTGCGAGAAGGCGCCCCACGTCACGCGCGCGCTCCAGTACCTGCCCCTGGGTCCGTCCCAGGTGAACACCGGCATCCTCTGGGGCGAGGAGCACACCGACTTCAACCTGCTCACGCTCCTGCCCGGGGGCCGCTTCCTCGACCCCGAGGGCCGCCCGGCGCCCAAGCCAGATGACCAGAGCGGCCTGTACCTGCGCACGCGCGCGACGCCGGACGCGCCCAATGGCCTGATGGTGCGCGGCACCGCGCCCGCCGGCTGCATCGTGGCGCAGGTGGGCCAGCAGCTGGAGATCCTCACGGGCGGCACGTTCCTGGCCACCCCGCACGTCATCACCGCGCCGGGCGTGCCCGGGTGGCAGCGCCAGTCCGCCGCGCACTTCATGCACGTGCACACCAGCCAGGTGCTCTTCCCGCTGCCGGGCTTCCGCACGCCGGAGGCGGTGGCCAACTACGCGCCGCCGGTGCTCGCGGGCACCTACGACATCAAGACGCTGGTGGACATCGGCCTCGCGCCGCCCGCCGCGCTCGACAAGCTGGGCTACCGCCACTACGACCGGCTCAACCGGATGCGCGCGACGTCATAAGACGGGCCCGGGGCCGCGCGCCCCTTGTCGCTGGCGGAGGGGGACGGGCTGCATTACAGCGCAGCCACTTCCATGGCCACACCCTCCGTCCTCGGCGCCTCCGTCTTCCGCCACCGCGACTTCCGGCTGTACCAGATCGCCCGTCTGTGCGCGGTGCTCGCGGCGCAGATCGAATCCGTCGCCATCGGCTGGCAGGTCTACGAGCTCACCGGGAGCGCGCTCGCGCTGGGCTACACCGGCCTGGCCCAGTTCGTCCCGTTCCTCACCTTCAGCCTGCTGGGCGGACAGGTGGCGGACCGCTTCGACCGCCGCCGCATCCTGGCGATCTGCCAGGGCGTGATGCTGGTGTGCAGCCTGCTGCTGTTGACCTTCACGCTGGGCCACATCACCGACGTGCGGTTCGTCTATGGCGTGCTGGTGCTGTTCGGCACCGCGAGGGCCTTCTACGCGCCCGCTGGCTCCGCGCTCACGCCGTACCTGGTGCCCGCGGACGAGCTGACGCGCGCGGTGGCGGTGAACTCCACCACGTGGCAGGTGGCCACCATCGCGGGCCCCGCCGTGGGCGGCCTGCTCTACGGGTGGCTGGGCGGCAAGGGCGTCTACATCGCGTCCGCGTCGCTGTGCGCGCTCACGGTGGTGTGGATCCTCTCGCTCAAGGTGCGCACCGGCAGCGCGTCGCGCGAGCCCATCTCCCTGGCCACGCTCGTCGCGGGCCTGCGCTTCGTGCGCCAGAAGCGCCTGCTGCTGGGCAGCCTCACCCTGGACCTCTTCGCGGTGCTGCTGGGCGGCGCGGTGGCGCTGCTCCCCATCTACGCGCGCGACGTGCTGCACACCGGCCCCTGGGGCCTGGGCCTGCTGCGCAGCGCTCCGGCCGCGGGCGCCGCGGTGGTGGCGGTGCTGCTCGCCTTCCGTCCCCTGGGTGGCCACGCCGGGTGGAAGATGTTCGGCGCGGTGGCCGTATTCGGCGCGGCCACGCTGGTGTTCGGCCTGAGCACGTCCCTGCCCCTGTCGCTCGCCGCGCTCGCCATCGGTGGGGCGGCGGACATGGTGAGCGTGGTGGTGCGCCACACGCTGGAGCTGGTCTCCACGCCGGACGACATGCGCGGCCGCGTGGGCGCGGTGAACATGATGTGCATCGGCGCCTCCAACGAGCTGGGCGAGTTCCGCGCGGGCTCACTCGCCCAGGCCCTGGGCGCCGTGCACGCGGTGGTGATTGGCGCCGTGGGAACGCTCGTCGTCGTGGGGCTCTGGGCCTGGCTCTTCCCCGAGCTGCGAAACGTGGACCGGCTGGAGTCCGCCGCGCACCGCCCGCCCGTGCCCGAGGAGGACCCCACCGAATCCGCGCCCTCGCTCTGACCGGGGCGCCGCGCCCGGCGTGAAGTCCCGGCCCGCCACCGGGTCAACTCCCAGTGAAGCCCTGTTGCCTGGGGGGCCACGCCGTTGCCTCGCGTTGTAGCGCCTGGGGACACAATGGGGTCCACGCACCCCAACCCCCAGAGCAGGCGACCTGGTTGGTACGGTCCGTGCTTCAGCCGGATGCCCATGGGGTACTACTGGAACGTGGTGGCACTGTGCGTGGGGGTGGCGCTCTGCTTCGTGTTGGGCCGCGCCCTCTTCGAGGACACCGAGCCCGAGCCCGTCCGCGCCGCCACGACCGCTGAGCCCGCGCCGCCCCGGGTGGTGCGCATGGACGCGGGGCACCACCCGCGAAAGTAGGTCCCCCCGCCGGGCGCCCCCGCGCGATGATGCGCGCCGTGGCGAGCGCGACAGGCCCCCTCCTCCTCCTGCTGCTCTGGGCGGTGCTCCTCGCGGGGGTGCTGTCCATCGTCGTCTCCACGCTGCGCACCGGCGCGCCGCCCATGCCCAGCTCGCCCCGGGTGCGGCGGGCGCTGCTCGCCATGCTGCCCGGCGACACCCAGGGCACGGTGCTGGACCTGGGCTCGGGCTGGGGGGACGTGGCCTTCGCCCTGGCGGACCACTGCCCCCAGGCTCGCGTCGTCGCCTACGAGCTGTCCTGGCTGCCCTGGCTCTTCAGCCGGCTGCGCCAGCGCCTGTTCCCTCGCGCCAACCTGACGCTGCGCCGCGGGGACTTCTTCGGCGCGTCCTTCCAGGACGCAAGCTGCGTCGTCTGCTACCTGTCGCCGGGCATCATGGCCCGCCTGGCGCCCCGCTTTTCGGCCGAGCTGCCCCCCGGGGCACGCATCCTGAGCCACACCTTCGGACTCCGGGGGTGGCCACCCGCGCGCAGCGTGCGGCTGACGGACCTGTACCGCACGCCCGTCTACCTCTACGAAGTGCCGCCCCGCGCGCCTCCTGGTTAGAGTTCCCCGCCGTCCCCCCCTTCTTCAAGAGATCCGCCCGCGATGAGTGACTTCCAGTTCCAGGACATGCTGCCGCTTGGCAAGGACGAGACGCCCTACCGGCTGCTCACGAAGGAGCACGTCTCCACGTTCGAGGCCGGCGGCCGGTCCTTCCTCCAGGTGGAACCGGAGGCGCTCTCGCTGCTCACCCGCGAGGCCATGCGGGACATCTCCCACCTCTTGCGGCCCGGGCACCTGAAGCAGCTGTCCCTCATCCTCCAGGACCCGGAGGCGTCCGCCAACGACCGGTTCGTGGCGCTGGAGCTGCTCAAGAACGCCAACATCGCCGCGGGCGGCGTGCTGCCCTCCTGCCAGGACACCGGCACCGCCATCGTGATGGGCAAGAAGGGCCAGTACGTCCTCACGCAGGGCGGCGACGAGGCGGCCATCTCCCGGGGCGTGTTCGACACGTACCTGACCTCCAACCTGCGCTACTCGCAGATGGCGCCGCTGGACATGTACAAGGAGGTCAACACGGGCAACAACCTGCCCGCGCAGATCGAGCTCTACGCGACCGACGGCGACGCCTACAAGTTCCTCTTCATGGCCAAGGGGGGCGGCTCCGCGAACAAGAGCTACCTCTTCCAGGAGACCAAGGCGGTCCTCAACCCGCAGAGCCTGCTGGCGTTCCTGGAGACGAAGATCCGCGCGCTGGGCACCGCCGCGTGCCCGCCGTACCACCTGGCCATCGTGGTGGGCGGCACGTCCGCGGAGTTCGCGTTGAAGACGGCGAAGTACGCCTCCGCGCGCTACCTGGACACGCTGCCCACCTCTGGCAACGCGCTGGGCCGGGGCTTCCGCGACGTGGATCTGGAGCAGGAGGTGCTCAAGCTCACCCAGCGCACCGGCATTGGCGCGCAGTTCGGCGGCAAGTACTTCTGCCACGACGTGCGCGTCATCCGCCTGCCGCGCCACGGCGCCTCGTGCCCGGTGGCCATCGCCGTCTCCTGCTCCGCGGACCGCCAGGCGCTGGGGAAGATCACCCGCGACGGCGTCTTCCTGGAGGCGCTGGAGACGGACCCCGCGAAGTACCTGCCGGAGACGACGGACACGGACCTGTCCGGCGACGTGGTGAAGCTGGACCTCAACCGCCCCATGAGCGACCTGCGCGCGGAGCTGTCCCGCTACCCCATCAAGACGCGCCTGTCGCTGTCGGGGTCGCTGGTGGTGGCGCGCGACATCGCGCACGCGAAGATCAAGGAGCGCCTGGACAAGGGCGAGGGCATGCCCCAGTACCTCAAGGACCACATGGTCTACTACGCGGGCCCGGCGAAGACGCCGGAGGGCTACGCGTCCGGCTCCTTCGGCCCCACCACCGCGGGCCGCATGGACGCGTACGTGGATCAATTCCAGGCGGAGGGCGGCAGCTTCGTGATGCTCGCCAAGGGCAACCGCTCCCCCGCCGTCACGGAGGCGTGCAAGAAGCACGGCGGCTTCTACCTGGGCTCCATCGGCGGCCCCGCGGCACGGCTCGCCCAGGACTGCATCAAGAAGGTGGAGGTCCTGGAGTACGCCGAGCTGGGCATGGAGGCCGTCTGGAAGATCGACGTGGTGGACTTCCCCGCCTTCATCGTCGTGGACGACAAGGGCAACGACTTCTTCGCGAACATCAACAAGCCGTCCGCGAAGAAGTAGCGCCCCACCGGCCCGCTTCCGGCGCGCCGCTCAGTCGAACTCGAGCGCGCGCTGGAAGTCCGCCGGGTTGGAGGCCGCGCTCTGCGCCGTCTCCAGCGTGATGTCGCCGTTGCGGTACAGCTGCGTCAGGTGCTGATCGAAGGACTGCATGCCGAACATGTCGCGGCCCTTCTCGATGACGTCCTTCAGCTCCGCGGCGCGGTCATCCCGGATGTACTGCTCCACCGTCTTCGTCTGCACCATGATCTCCAGCGCCACGGTGCGCCCCTTGCCCGTCGCGCGCGGCAGCAGGCGCTGGGACACGGTCGCCTTGAGGCAGTCCGCCAGGCGCATGCGCACCATGGTCTGCTCCTCCGCGGGGAACACCGACACCAGGCGGTTGATGGTGCGCGACGCGTCCGTGGTGTGCACCGTGGACAGCACCAGGTGCCCCGTCTCCGACGCCTTCAGCGCGATGTCGATGGTCTCCGTGTCGCGCATCTCTCCCACCAGGATGACGTCCGGGTCCTGGCGCAGCGCCGCGCGCAGCGCGATGGCGAAGTTCTGCGTGTCCGGGCCAATCTCCCGCTGGGAGATGGAGGACTTCACGTTCTTGTAGATGAACTCGATGGGGTCCTCGATGGTGAGGATGTGCAGGCTCTCCGTGTGGTTGATGTGGTTGATCATCGACGCCAGCGTGGAGCTCTTGCCGGAGCCCGTCGCGCCCGTCACCAACACCAACCCCCGCTCGTTGCCCGCGATGGTCTTGAGCACCTGCGGCAATCCCAGCCCATCGATGCTGGGAATCTCATCCGGGATGATGCGCAGGATGCACGCCAGCGAGCCGCGCTGCCGGTAGATGTTCACCCGGAAACGCGCCACGCCCGGCAGGCTGTAGGACGAGTCGCACTCCTGCACGCTGTCCACCTGCGCCTTCATCAGCGGATCATTCATCACGTGCAGGGCCACCTGCTTGGTGTGATCCGCCTGCAGCTTTTCCATCTTCAACGGCCGCAGCACCCCGTTCACCCGGTAGATGGGCGGGTCACCCGGCCGGAAATGGATGTCCGAAGCCCCGTTCTGGACGCCGACGGTCAGCAGCTTGTTCAGGGTGTTCAGGTCCAGGGAATCCCTCTCACGTCACGAATGGAGCGGAGGATTCTAGGAGAAGGACGCGAAATCCCTCCATGATTGCAGTGTGGGAAGCATTTCCCCATCCTCACTGTATTGAATCTTCCCGCAAACCATGGAATCTACGTACCCAAGGGGATGATGGAACTGTCCTCGACTGCTCACCAGTGGCTGTCTTCCTGCCCGGAGGGCCGGGATGCCCTGCCCGGAATCCATGGCGAACATCCGGGCATGAACGCACGAACCGAGCAGGCGCCCCACGCCGAAGAGCTGTCTTCCGCTGACTACGCCACGTTGGAGGTCTGGGATCCCACCCAGGTGGTGATCACGCCGCGCATGGCGGCCCGGCTGTGGTTGCAGACCAGCCTGCGGCTGACGCGAGCGCAGAAGGAGCTGCACGACGCCATCTTCGCCAATGACTGCAGCGACGCCGCGAAGGACCGCTTCGCGGAAGCCCGCGCGGAGCTGGACTCGGCGGAGGCGTGGGCCCTGCACGTGGCCCGCACCATTCCCCGACAGCGCTAGCCCTCGTCCCATCCCCCCGGGCACGGGCCACGGGTGGCGGCGGGGTGGTGGTGGGCGGGACAGGGTCCCGTCCTCCACCTCCCGTCGTCACCCGTCGTCGTTGGGGGGGACGGGGCGCCACGCGGGTTCGTCCTTGCGCGCGGGCGCGGCGAGCCGCTGGAAGAGCCCCGTCTGCAGCTTCTCCAGCAGGCGCGACAGCTCCTCGAATTCGGAGGGCGCCAGCAGCTCGCGCGCCTCGCTGTCCACCCATTCGCCCGCGTGCCGCAGGGCCTCGTACTCCTTGCGGCCCGCCTCGGTGATCTCCAGCCGCACGCAGCGGCGGTTCTCCCCCGCGCGGCGCTCCACCAGCCCATCCTCTTCCAGGCGATCCACCAGCCGGCTCACCGCGGGGGCGTCGGTGAGCAGCCGCTCCGCGATGACCGCCTGGCTGTGGATGCCCAGGACGCCGATGTACTTCAGCACGAGCAGTTGCATGAGCGGACGATCCGTTTGCTCACCAACTTTCTGGGTGAGGAGGCGGACCACTGCGCGTCGCGTTGATGCCACTTGCTCAGCAAGGGTCATGGGCGTAAGAGATGATTGCATTCAACAACGGTTGTCAATTACATCTTGACCGCAAGCAGGGACCGGTGGGTGGGGTCTACCACACGCTCCTGCCAGAAAGCCCTGCCGCTCCAGAGTATGGCCTCCCCCAGCGCCCTCCTCGTCCTTGTCCTCGCCGCCGCGCCGCAGTCCCAGCCCGCGACGCCCGCGGCTCCGCAGCAAGCGGAGTCCGCCGCGGCCGCCACTCCTCTTCCCCCCGTCCCCTTCCAGCCGAAGGTGGACGACCCCATGCTCACCCCCGTCCCACCCGCGCAGGAGCAGGTGAAGACGTGGGATGAGGCGCTCACCCGGGTGCGCCAGCAGTCCACGGACCTGCGGACCGCGGAGGCCGGCGTGACGCGGGCCCAGGGACGGTGGCGGCAGTCCCTGGGGCTGCTGCTGCCCAACGCGCGGGCCACCGCGGGCCTGGGCGTGGATGTGCTCCACCCGGACGTGCCCTCCGCCGCGGGCGGCGGCTTCGTGGGCGGCTCCAACACGGGCACCGGCGCGAAGGTGCCCAGCGCCCCCCTGGGCACGCTGTCCGCGTCGCTCACCCAGACGCTGGTGGACGTGAGCTCCTGGCGGGGCCTGTCGTCGGCGAAGGCGTCGGAGTCCGCGTCGGTGGCCGGCCTCCAGGACGTGCAGCGCCGCCTCACCCAGGGGCTGGCGCAGGTGCTGGTGGCCACGGTGGCCGCCGAGCGCGCCGCGGAGATCAACCGCGTGGGCCTGCGCCAGGCCCTGGAGCGCTACGCCCTGGCCCAGCGCTCGTTCGAGCTGGGCGCCGGCACGCAGCTGGACGTGGTGCGGGTGGGACAGGACGTGGCGGTGGCCCGGCAGTCGCTGGTGGCCGGGGACGAGCAGCTGCGCCGCACGCGCGAGTCGCTGGGCCTGTCGCTGGGCGAGGACCACGCCGTGGGCGTCAACCCGGAGTTCAACCTGGGGGGCCTGGTGGACCAGACCCACCGGGAATGCACCCCGTTGCAGGACCCGGGCGCGCGCTCGGACCTGGTCGCCTTGAGGGCCAACGTGGACGCGGCCCGGGAGAGCCGGCGACAGGCGTCCGCGGGCTACCTGCCCACGCTGGGCCTGAGCAGCACCCTCTTCGGGTTCACCACCGACCCCGGCTTCGGACGCTTCGCCACCTGGAACGTGTCCGCGGTGCTGTCCGTTCCCCTGTGGGAGGGTGGGAGCCGCGGCGGCCTCGTGCGCGAGCGCGAGGGCGTGGAGCAGCAGGCGGCCCAGTCACTGGAGGCCACCCGCCGGAATGTCAGCGTGGAGATTTCCCGCGCCCGGCGTGGAGTGGAAGTGGCCGAGGCGCTGTTGAAGACCGCGGCGGAGTCCCTGGAGCTCGCGGACCGGACGGATCGGTTGACGCGGCGGGCGTTCGAGGTGGGACGAGGTGGCAGCTTGGACCTGGTGCAGAGCGGAGCCGCGCTCCGGCAGGCCCAGCTCGCGTTGGTTTTGAGGGAATTCGAGCTCGTCCAGGCCCGCCTGGACGCGTTCCTGACGGAGGCCCGGTGCGACTTGTGACGAGGGTACGCCCCCTGAAGGCGCTGATGACGAAGACGCTGTTTGGCGCGGCCCTGGTGGCCGGCGCGGCCGCGTGCTCTGGGAAGCCGGAGGCGAAGGCCGCCCCGCCGCCGCGCGAGGTGCAGGTGGTGGCGCTGGCGCCGCACGAGGTGCGGGACACCGGGGAGTACCTGGGCTCGCTCCTGTCCCGGCAGAGCGTGTCGGTGCTGCCGCAGGTGAACGGGTACGTGCGGAAGATCCTGGTGAAGCCGGGCCAGAAGGTGGAGGCGGGCGCGCCGCTCCTGGAGGTGGACGCGCGCGTGGAGACGGCGGCGCTGGACAGCGCCCAGGCCCAGCAGAGCTCCTCCACGGTGGAGCTGGAGCTGGCGCGGCGCACGCTGTCGCGCACGGAGTCCCTCAACCGCGAGGGACTGGCGAGCGTGCAGGAGCTGGAGCGCGCCCAGGCGGCGGTGAAGGCCGCGGAGGCGGCGTCGCGCGCGGCGGGCGCGGCGGTGGCCCAGCGGCAGGTGCAGCTGCAGTACCACGTGGTGCGCGCGCCGTTCGCGGGCACCATGGGCGACGTGCTGGTGCGCGTGGGTGACTTCGTGGGCGCCACCACGACGCTCACGTCGGTGGCCCAGGCGGACGCGCTGGAGGTCAGCGTGTCGGTGCCGGCCTTCCGGGCCCGGTCGCTCAAGCCGGACACCCAGTTGGAGCTGTTGGATCAACAGGGCCGGGTCATCCTCTCCAGCACCGTCTTCTACGTGTCGCCGCAGACGGATCCGCGCACGCAGCTGGTGGAGGTGAAGGCCGCCTTCCGCAACACCGTGGGCCTGCGCCCCAGCGAGCTGCTGCGGGCGCGGCTGGTGTACTCCACCCGCGACGCGCTCCAGATTCCCGCGCTCGCGGTGGTGCGCCAGAGCGGGCAGCCCTTCGCGATGGTGGTGGAGACGAAGGAGGGCAAGACGCAGGTGGAGCGCCGCCCGGTGGCCCTGGGCGCGCTGGGCGACATGTCCTACGTGGTGGAGGGCGGCCTGAAGCAGGGCGACCTCGTCGCGGTGTCGTCGCTGCACATGCTGCGCGACGGCATGGCCGTCATCCCCAAGCAGGTCACCCTGAACAACGAAGCCCCCCAGGCGCCGGGTACCGCCAGCGCCGACGACGTGCCCCCCAGCGCCCAGGCGCCCCGGGGCGCGACCGGCGGCGTCACCGGCGGCAGCCGCTAGCAGGCGATTCCAGAGAGGCGCCACACCGTGTTCGTCGACTTCTTCATCCGCAGGCCTGTCTTCGCCATCGTCTGCTCCATCATCCTGACGCTGGTGGGCGTCATCGCCATTCCGACGCTGCCCATCGCGCAGTATCCGGACCTGGCGCCGCCCCAGGTGACCGTCACCAGCACCTACGTCGGCGCGAGCGCCGAGGTGGTGGAGTCCGCCGTCACCATCCCGTTGGAGCAGGAGCTCAACGGCGTGGAGGACATGCGCTACATCACCTCCACCAGCAGCAACGACGGCACCAGCACCATCACCGTCACCTTCGCCCCCACGCGCAACATCGAGGTGGCGGCGGTGGACGTGCAGAACCGCGTCAGCCGCGCCGCCGCCCGCCTGCCCGCGCAGGTGAACCAGACGGGCATCGTGGTCAACAAGGCCTCCAGCCAGATGCTGCTGACGGTGGGCCTCTCCAGCTCGGACAACCGCTACGACGCGAAGTTCCTCTCCAACTACGCGGACGTGAACCTCAAGGACGCCATCAAGCGCGTGCGCGGCGTGGGCGAGGTGCGCATCTTCGGTGAGCGCAAGTTCTCCATGCGCCTGTGGTTGGACCCCTCGCAGCTGGCCCGGCGCGGGATGACGCCGCAGGACGTGGTGCGCGCGCTCCAGGAGCAGAACCTCCAGGTGGCCGCGGGCCAGGTGGGCCAGCCGCCCTCCAGCGACGAGCAGCCCTATCAGATCGCCGTGCGCGCCCGGGGCCGCCTGGTGGAGCCGGAGGAGTTCGGCGACATCGTCCTCATGCGCAACAACGACGGCCGCGCCGTCACGGTGAAGGACGTGGGCCGCGTGGAGCTGGGCGCGGAGAACTACGGCACCCTGCTGCGCTTCAACGGCCGCACCGGCGTGGGTCTGGCCATCTTCCAGCTGCCCACGGCCAACGCGCTGGACGTGCGCGACGGCGTCATCAAGGAGCTGGACCGCCTGTCGCTGGCGTTCCCGCCGGGCCTGGAATACCGCACCGGCACGGACACCACGCTCGCGGTGCGCGCCTCCGTCAACGAGGTGATCCACACCCTCATCGAGGCCATCGCGCTCGTCATCCTGGTCATCTTCCTGTTCCTGCACGGGTGGCGAAGCGTCCTCATCACCGCGCTCACCCTGCCGGTGTCGCTGGTGGGCACGTTCGCGTTCGTCTACCTGATGGGCTTCTCCATCAACACGCTCACCCTGTTCGGCCTGACCCTGGCCACGGGCCTCGTGGTGGACGACGCCATCGTGGTCATCGAGAACATCGAACGCCTGATGGCGGAGCGGGGCCTCACCCCGCTCCAGGCGGCGCGGGAAGGCATGAAGGAGGTGGCCGGCGCGGTGGTGGCCATCTCCGTGGTGCTGGTGGCGGTGTTCGTCCCGGTGGCGCTCTTCCCTGGCACCACGGGCTCCATCTACCGGCAGTTCGCGCTCACCATCGCCGCGTCGGTGGCCCTGTCCACCTTCTGCGCGCTGACGCTGACGCCCGCCCTGTCCGCCCGGCTGCTCAAGCACCACCACGGCACCAAGTGGATCTTCTTCCGCAAGGTGGACCAAGCGCTGGACTGGACGCGCGACGTCTACGGCAAGGGGCTGCGCAAGCTGCTCAACCACCCGGTGGTGGTGCTGGTGGCGTTCCTCGCCTGCATCGGCGCCACGGTGATGCTCTTCCGCGCGGCGCCCACGGGCTTCATCCCGGACGAGGACCAGGGCTACGTCATCATCTCCGTGCAGGGGCCCGAGGGCATGTCGCTGGCCCAGACGGAGAAGGTGCTCCAGGAGACGGAGGCCGTGCTCAAGGCCCAGCCGGAGGTGAACGTGATGTTCGCCATCGGTGGCTTCTCTCCCAACGGCAACGGGTCCAACTACGCCACCGTCTTCACGGCGCTGAAGCCGTGGGAGGAGCGCAAGGGCAAGGGCCAGAGCGTGGCCGCGCTGGTGGAGCGGCTTCGCGGCCCGCTGGGCAAGATTGGCAGCGCGCGCGTCATCCCCTTCCAGCCCCCGGCCATCCGCGGCGTGGGCAGCGTGGGCGGCTTCCAGTTCATCGTGGAGGACATCGCCGGCACCCACTCGCTGGAGGACCTGGCCAACGCCACGCAGGAGATGGTGCAGAAGGGCAACGAGGAGGGGCGGCTGCGCGGCGTCTTCACCCCGTTCAACGCCAACACACCCATCCTGGACGTGGAGGTGGACCGCCAGAAGGCCAAGGCGCTGGGCGTGCCCATCGAGCAGATCTTCGGCGTGATGCAGCTCTACATGGGCAGCCAGTACGTCAACGACTTCAACTACGCCAGCCGCACCTACCGCGTGTACGTCCAGGCCGAGCAGCAGTTCCGCGACAGCCCCCAGGACATCGGCTCGTTCTACGCGCGCACGGACACCGGGGACATGATCCCGCTGGAGTCGCTGGTGAAGGTGACGCCCATCGTCTCCGCGCAGGTCATCAAGCACTACAACCTGTTCCGCTCCGTGGAGATCAACGGCCAGGGCGCCCCCGGCGTGTCGTCCGGACAGGCGCTGGAGGCCATGGAGCAGGTGGCCCAGCAGGCGATGCCCCAGGGCATGGCCTCCGAATGGACGGGCATCAGCCTGGAGCAGAAGGAGTCCGGCGGGCAGACGATGATCATCTTCGCCCTGGGCATCCTCTTCGTGTTCCTGGTGCTGGCGGCGCAGTACGAGAGCTTCAGCCTCCCGTTCGTCATCATCCTGTCCGTGCCGCTGGCCATCATGGGCGCGCTCGGCTTGCAGGTGGCGCGCGGCTACGCCAACGACGTGTTCTGCCAGGTGGGCCTGGTGATGCTGGTGGGCCTGTCCTCCAAGAACGCCATCCTCATCGTGGAGTTCGCGGAGCAGCTGCGTGAGCAGGGCAAGAGCGCCCTGGAGGCGGTGGTGACGGCGGCGGAAGTGCGCCTGCGCCCCATCCTGATGACGTCCATCGCGTTCCTCCTGGGCGTCGTGCCGCTGATGACGGCGTCCGGCGCGGGCGCGGCGGCGCGCAACTCGCTGGGCACCGCGGTGTTCGGCGGCATGCTGGTGTCCACCGTCGTCAACCTCATCTTCATCCCCGGCCTCTACGTCCTCATGCAGAAGGTGCGCGGCAACGCGACGCGCGCCAGCGGTGACGAAGAGACGCCCACGCCCCACGAGCCCGCCCCCGCCCACTCACCGTGAGCTGAGGCGAGCCCCCTGGAAAAAACACACCGCCCTCCCCTTCCGGCCCGCGAAGAGGAGGGCGGTGGTGTTTCCGGGCTCCGCGGCGCGCGTCAGATTTCGTGCGCGGTCTGCTCGTACACGATGACGTGGAAGGAGCTGGGGAAGAGGATGATGTTGAGCGTGCGCCAGTTGTCGCCGTTGGGGCCGGTGCTGAACTGACGCGAGTAGCTCTTCACCTGCACGTTCTCACCGCTGTCGCCGTAGGCCGCCAGGATGGCCGGGTGCAGCGACTGGTACTGCAGGTACATCCGCGACTGGAAGGCCGCGTAGGTGGAGGTGACGGGCGCGGCGTCGGAGCGGTAGCCCTTGTACTCGCTCTTGGCCAGCACCGCCGCGGCGGCCGCGTCCAGCGTCGCGGGCGTGGAGTACGACCACGCGAAGTCGTACCGGTCCAGGTAGGACCACATGTCCTCGCGGTACGCGTTGGCCGTGGCCAGCTGCGCCTGGAGGCTGGGCTCCGTGGGGAACTGCGCCAGCGTCACCGGGGCGCCCGCCGGGGCGGCCGGGGGGCTGGACACGCACGCGCCGCCCGCGCAGGACGCCTGGAGGCGGTACTGCTTGCCCAGCCCGTTGCTCCAGCCCACCACCACCAGGTACTCGCCCGCGTCATCGAACGTGGCGAGCGCGATCTTGCTCAGCTCGCCGTAGCCGGAGTCGTCGTCCTGGAAGAGCACGCGCGTGCCGTAGCTGCCGCTCGCGTCCTTGGGCCCGTACACGAACAGGCCGGTGTCCACGCCCATGCCGGTGCCCAGGTGCGTCACCTCCAGCGCCACCTGCGTGTGCGCCGCGACGGTGAGCTTGTAGCCCTCGTAGTCGGGCAGCGTCCCCGTGTTCGACTGCACGGCGCCCCCCACCGTCAGGGTGCGCAGGTAGCTGGTGAAGCCACCCAGCGGCGTGGGCGGGGGCGACACCAGCGACTGCCTCGCCGTCGCCATCGCCTCATCGCCCACCGGCGCGAGGCCCTCGCCACACGCGCCCAGCAGGCCCACCGCGGACATCCACAGCACCGCGCTCCGCACAGCCATTCCACGCTTCATCGCTTCCGCCTTCGGTCAGGAGGGCGGGGGTGCCGCCCCGGGTTAGACGGCCCCTGTGACAGCTTGAAGACTGAAACTCAAGTAACAGGTGAAACACAGGCGCCCCGTGCAAGCCGTGCAACCGGGGCGCCTGTCTCGCCGTCTTAGAAGGTGGCGGTGGCGGTGATGCTGCCGCCCGCGGCGGGCGTGGTGACGGTGTTGTTGGCGCCGCCCTGCCAGACGACGTTGCCGCTGCCGTCGCGCTTCAGGCACTTCCACTGGAGGGCGGTGTTCGCGGGCAGGGCGAAGGTGCCGCGCCAGGTGGGGTACGCGGTGGGGCTGAGGATGTTGGGGGTGGTGGGGCTCCAGTTGGAGAGCTCCGCGATGCTGCCGGTGACGTAGACGTTCTGGCCGAGCACGGTCGTGCCGTTGTTGCAGACGAACTCCACGTTGGCGGTGGTGGGGGGCGGCGTGGTGCCGGTGGTCCAGACGGCGTAGTCGGTGCCGGAGGCGGCCAGGGTCCAGCCGGTGCCGGGGCTCCAGGCGGTGGCGCCGATCTTCATCGCCACCTTGCCGCCGATGATGGCCGCGTACAGGCCGCTCTCCGCGCGCTGGATGCTGACGGTGGACTCGGAGGTGAGGCCCGCGCTCTTGCGGATGCCGATGAGGGTCTTGATGGCGTCCCCCAGGCCCCAGTTGAAGTAGTGCGGCCAGTAGACGGTGGGGATGCCCGGGTGGGTCAGGATGTAGGCGTAGCCCTGCATCACCTTGGCGCACGGCACCGGCCAGTGGTTCTGCCCGTTGCCGCAGGACTCGCTGGGGCCGGTGTCGTGGTTGTCCACGAAGGTGACGGAGCGGCTGGCCCACCAGCCCATGACGCCCGCGGGCTTGCCGTCGGAGGCCTTCAGGCGCGCGTAGTTGTTGTTGGTGAGCGCGTCGTTGAGCAGGCCCTTGGTGGCGAAGTCGAACACGGCGCAGGTGCCGGTGGTGGCGTCCACCCAGTTGACGATCTGCTGCTTCCAGTCGTTGGGGTTGTTCGCGTCGAAGGAGTTGGTGGGCCAGTACTCACCGACGCAGAACCACGGCGCGGTGTCCGTCACGTACTCCTTCACGTACCCGCCCGCGAAGCCCTTCACGAAGTCGAACCGCCAGCCCGCGAAGCCCACGCCCTTCAGGCGGCTGTTCATCCACGTCTTCAGGTCCGCGCGCACGAACGCCTGCGAGTGGTCCAGGTCGCGCGCCGCCGCGTAGCCCTCGCCGCTGTCTGCGTTGCCGCAGGCGCTGGTCCACTCGTCGCCCTGGACCACCGCGTTGCAGCCCGGCCAGGTGGGGTTGGTGAAGTCCGCCCAGTTGGCGGTGCCCACGCGGTGGTTCACCACGATGTCCGCGATGGGCTTGACGCCCTGCGCGTTGAGCGCGGCCAGCGCGGCGGCCAGCTCCGCCTCCGTGCCATAGCTGGAGTTGAGCACGTTGAGCTGCCGGGGCAGGTAGCCCTGGATGGACGCCGCGTCGGACGGCGGCGGCAGCCACACCATCGTGAAGCCCGCGGCCTTCAGCGTGGCCGCGTTGTTCTTCACCGTGTTCCACCACCCGCCCGCGCTGGCGGAGTTCCAGTGGAAGCCCTGGATCATCACATCGGTGCTGGCGCCATCCAGCGGCTTGGCCATGGCGGGCGTGGCGGCGAACAGGCCGGCCGCGGAGGCGACCAGCAGGCGGGTCTTCAACGTCATCGGGACCTCGGGGTTGGGGAGGAAGCCCGGGCAAGCTAATCCTGGCTTCCCTTATGAACCAGGACTCCCCGTTCGAGCCACGGGCCCTGCGGGCGCCCGCCCTCTTGGCGCGTCGCGTCGCGCTGTGCAGGAGGCGGGAGGTGTCTAGAATCCCCCTCCGCCATCCCCCCACCCCGCAGGTGTCGACCTTGATTGAACAAGAGACCGCCCTTCCGGCCCCGGTCCCCGCCGCCGAAGAGCGTTGGTCCTGGCCCCCGTTGTTCGGCTTGCTGGAGGTGCAGTTCGGCGCCGCCGTGGGCTACCTGCAGACGGCGGTGCCGTACTGGCTGGCGAAGGACGGCATGCCGCTGGCGGAGATTGGCGTGCTGTCGGGCACCGCGTTCTCGCCCCACGCGTGGAAGCTGCTGTGGGTGCCGCTCATCGACCTGGGGCCGTGGCGGCGGGTCTGGTACGGCGTGAGCACGCTGCTCACCGCGCTGCTCCTGTTGGCGTGCGCGCTGTTGCCGGAGCCCGCGCAGCACCTGGGCGTCCTCACGCTGATGCTCACCGGGCTGCAGGCGTCGGCGACGACGGCGCACGCGGCGCTCAACGCGTTGATGGCCACGACGTCCAAGCCGTCCGACAAGGGGCGCACGGGCGGCTGGCAGATGGCGGGCAACGTGGGCTCCACGAGCCTGCTGGGCGCGCTGGCCATCTTCCTGGCGAGCCAGTTCTCCCGGCAGGTCGCGGGCATCGTGCTGGCCACGCTGGTGCTGGCGAGCGGCGCGGGCATCTTCTGGATCACCGAGCGCAACGACCCGTCCGCCATCCCCTCCGGGCCGCTGTTCCGGGCGGCGCTGGAGCGGGTGAAGAGCATCGTGGTGGACCTGGCGAAGACGGCCTTCAGCCGCGACGGGCTCATCATGCTCATCCTGTGCCTGGCGCCGGTGAGCTGCGGCGCGCTCACCAACCTCTTCAGCGCGATGGCGGGCGCGTACCAGGTACCGGAGCACACGGTGGAGCTGGTGAACGGCCTGGGCATGGGCATCACCGGAGCGCTGGGGTCGCTGGTGGGCGGCTGGCTGTCGGACCGGATGAACCGCAAGCTCGCGTACGCGCTGATGGGCGGCGCCACGGCGCTGTGCGCCTTCGCGATGGCCGCGGGCCCGATGACGACCACCACGTACATCTGGGGCTCGCTCGCGTACAGCCTGGCGAACGGCGCGGGCTTCGCGGCCTTCGCCGGCATGGTGCTGGAGATGGTGAGCGAGGGCGCGGCGGTGACGACGAAGTACTCGCTCTTCGTCGCGGCCTCCAACTTCGCCATCAGCTACACCACCGCGCTGGACGGCCACGCGTCGGAGTTCCGCGGCATCGGCACGCGGGCCACCATCGCGGCGGACGGCCTCATCACCGTCATGGGCATCTCCATCGTCGCGCTCATCTTCGTGCTCTTCCTGCGCAAGAAGCCCGCGGCGGCCCCCTCCCCCGCGTGAGCGCCATGGCCCCCTCCCCCGTCCAAGTCGTCCCCTACCGGCCGGAGCTCCGCGCGGACTTCGAGCGGCTCAACCGGCAGTGGATTGAACAGGACTTCCACATCGAGGGCTCGGACGCGACCTCGCTGGCGGATCCGCACGGCGTGTTCGTGGCCCCGGGCGGCGAGGTCCTCTTCGCGCTCGTGGAGGGAGCGGTGCTGGGCACGTGCGCGCTGCGGCGCGAGGACGCGGACACCTTCGAGCTGTGCAAGATGGCGGTGGCGCCCGAGGCGCGGGGCCGCAACCTGGGGGACGCGCTGATGCGGGCCGCGCTGGACTGGGCCCGCCAGCGGGGCGTGAAGCGGCTGTACCTGGTGACGAACAGCGCGCTCGGGCCCGCCCTGGGCCTGTACCGCAAGCACGGCTTCGTCACCACGCGCAGCGGCCCGGAGCTGGTCCGGGAGACGGGCTATTCGCGCGCGGACGTGGAGATGGCCCTCGAGCTGTGAGGGCATGAAAAAGCGCCGCGGCCCCTGGGGAGCCGCGGCGCCTGGGGGTCGAGCCCTCCGGCGGACTACTTCGTGTGCACCGTGACGTCGGCGGAGAGGCCGGCGCGCAGGGTCAGGCCCTCGGGCGGGTGCACCCACCGGATGCGCACGGGCACGCGCTGCACGACCTTCACGAAGTTGCCGGACGCGTTGTCGGGCGGCAGCAGGGAGAAGCGGGAGCCGGTGCCTCCGGAGAGGCTCTCCACCTCGCCCTCCAGCTTCTCTCCGGAGAAGGCGTCCAGCGACACCTCCACGCGCTGGCCGGGCCGCATGTGGCCCACCTGCGTCTCCTTGAAGTTGGCCACCACGTAGGTGGTGAGCGGCACCAGCTCCGCCACGGCCTGACCGGGGGACAGCAGCTGGCCCGCGTGCACGGACAGCTTGGACACCTGGCCGTCCGCCGGGGCGACGATGCGCGTGTCCTCCAGCTGGAGCTTCGCCTGGTCGAGCGCGGCCTCCGCGCCCTTCACCCGGGCGTGCGCCAGCGACGCGTTGGCCTGGGCCGCGGCGATCTTCTCGTCGATGGGGGCGCTCACGTCCAGCTGGCCCTTCGCCTCCGCCACCTTGCTCTCCGCGGTGCGCCGACCCTCTTCCGCCAGGGCGAGCTGCGCGCGGGCGCCTTCCAGCGCGGCCTGCGCCGTCTCGTTGCCGGTCTGCGCGTCATCCAGCGCGCTCTGCGCCACCACGTTCTGCGCGCGCAGGCTCTGCGCCCGCTCCAGGTCCAGCGTCGCCTTGCGGGCCTGGGACTCCGCGCGGGTCAGCGCCGCGCGGGCCGCCGCCACCTGCGCCTGCGCGCCGCTCACCGCCGACGTGCTGGTGGACACCTGCGCCTTGGCGCTGGACAAGCCGCCCTTGGCGCCGGCCGCCGCCACCGTGGCCTGCGCATCCGCCGCGGCAGCCTGGGCACGCGCGGACTCCAGCTCCGCCTCCGCCTGCTTCACCCGCGCCTCATAGGGGCGCGGATCCACCTGGAGGAGCACGTCGCCCTGGTGCACGGTGGCGTTGTCCAGCACGCCCACCTTCACCACCGGGCCGGAGACGCGCGCGGACAGGGGCACCACGTCCGCCTCCACCTGCGCGTCGTCGGTGGTCTCCTGGCCGGCGGTGACGATCTTGAAGCCGCCGATGGCGACCAGGATGCCGGCCACGATGCCACCCAGGACGAGGAAGCCCCGCTTGCCGCGCTTCGCCTGTGCCTCGGCCGCGGGCGCGGGCGCCGCTTCGGGGACGAGTTGGGGAGCGGTCGTTGTCGTTGCCATGGTTCAGATCTCCACGTCGATGTGGGGCTTCTCGTGGGAGCCCCCGCCGCCAGGGGCGGCCTTGAGGAAGTAGACGAGCGGCAGCACCACCACGAACATCAGCGCCGCGAGCACGAACAGCTTGTCGAAGGCGAGCACCATGGCCTGCCGGGTGACGTTGCCGACCATCATCTGGAGGCTGGCCATGTTGGCGCCGGCGGCATCCAGGCCGTGCTGCATCAGCCCCTTCTGGGTGGCGGCCATGCGGCTGGCCACCTCCCACCGCTCCGGGTTCAGGTGCGCCGCGATGGAGGCCTTGGCCTGCACGGAGTAGCGCGACAGCAGCGTGGTGAAGATGGCCAGGCCCATGGAGCCGCCAATCTGGCGCAGCAGCGAGTTGAGGCCCGTGGCGTCCGCCATCCGCTCGCGCGGGATGTTGGTGAGCGCCGTCGCGCTGAGCGGCACGAACATCAGGCTGAAGCCCACGCCCTGAAGCGCGATGGCGCTGATGATGTTGCTGGAGCCGGTGGCGAGCGAGAAGTGGCTCATCTCGAACGCGCCGAAGCCCGCGAACACGATGCCAATGCCCACCAGGACCCGCGCCGGCACCTTGCCGTACAGCCGCCCGACGATGGGCATCATCAGCATCATGACCAGCGTGCGGGGCATCAGCGCGAACCCCGACTGGGTCGCGGTGAAGCCCAGCAGCTCCTGCATGAACACCGGCAGGAGGAACATGCTGGCCATGAGCACCGCGAACACCAGCGCGCCCAGCATCGTGCCGGAGGCGAACACCGGGTCCTTGAACAGGCGCAGGTTCACCGCGGGCGCCACGGCCGTCAGCTCGCGGATGACGAAGGCGATGAGGCACGTGGCCGCGAAGAGCGCGCAGATGACGATGACGGGGGACTGGAACCAGTCATCCGCCTGCCCCTCCTCCAGGAAGTACTGGAGCGCGGCGAGGCCCATGCAGAGCAGCGTGATGCCGGCCCAGTCCATGTGCTTGCGCTGGCGCTCGGCCTCCACGCGCGCGGTGGCGCGAAGCTGTTCGTCCTCCTGGACGAAGCGGGCCACCATGAAGAAGCCCAGGATGCCCACCGGCACGTTGATGAAGAAGATCCAGGACCAGTGCCAGTTGTCCACGATGTAGCCGCCCAGCGTGGGGCCAATGGCCGGGCCCACCATCACGGCCATGCCGAAGATGGCCATCGCGGTGCCCTGCTCCTTGGGCGGGAACGTCTGCCGGAGGATGGCCTGCTCGGTGGGTTGCAGCGCGCCCGCGCCCAGTCCCTGGAGGAAGCGGAAGAGCACCAACGTGGGCAGGTTCCACGCGAGGCCGCACAGGAACGACCCCGCGACGAAGAGCACCAGACACGCCAGGTACACGCGCTTCTGGCCGAACATGCGGCCCAGGAAGCCGGTGAGCGGCATCACCATCACCGTGGCGATGACGAAGCCGGTGGTGGCCCAGGTGATCTCCTGCACCGTGGCGCCCACCGCGCCGCGGATCTGCGGCAGCGCCACGTTGACGATGGACGAGTCGATGGCGCCCATCAGCGTGCCGAACGTCACCGACAGCGTGACGAGCCACTTGTTGACGGGCGCCTTGGGCGTCGCCGCCGCCAGCACTTCCGGTGATGCGACGGATGTGGCCATGTCGCTAGACCTCGATTCCCTTCAGGAAGACGCGGACGATTTCATCCGCCCAGGCGGCGGCCGGAGGGTTCGCGGTCCCTTCCTCGCGCAGGCGGTCCAACGCGCCGCGCACCATGCCCATGAGCAGGACCGGGTAGATGGCACGGCCCTCCGCGCGGAACTCGCCGGACTGGATGCCCCGGTCCAGGATGACCGCCAGCCGCCGGTGCATCTCCGCCAGGATGCGGCTCTTGCGCGCCGGATCCTCCGGCAGCTGCATCAGCACGCGCACGAAGGCGTCGTGCTTGGAGACGTGGGCGAACACCGCCGTCACGAAGGCCCGCAGCTGCGCGCTGGCGGGCAGCCCCTCGGCGGGCTTCAGGGCGGTGTCCAGCCGCTCCAACATCACCTGCCGGCGCCGGTCCCTCAGCGCGTCCAGCAGCGCCGCGCGGTCGGTGAAGTGGTTGTAGAGCGTCCCCACCGACACGCCTGCCTGCTCGGCGATGGTCTCCATCTTCGCCGCGTGCAGGCCGTCCCGCGCGAACACCTCCGCGGCCGCCGACAGGATGGCGTCGGAGGTGGCTTCCTTCAGGCGCGAGCGCAGCCTTTTGACGGGCGCCTCAGTTTTTGAATCTCGATTCATTTCCTGAAGGGAGATTTAACCCTTCGCGGCCCGGAGTCAAATCGGACGGGTTCCCAGAGGGGAGATGGGTGGGCTGGGAGGCGGGGGCATGCCCCTACGGCCGGTGTGCCACGACAGCGCTCTCCACCACGGGGGGTCGTATTTCTTTCGCCAGAGTCCGGACGCGACCGCACCACGCGCGAAAGTCATCGCCCCGCTTCAGCCGCGAGCCGTCAGCTCGAAGGGCATCGACAGCGCAGGCCGCCGCGGGTTCGCCACCGTCGAACCACATACCCGCCAGACACTCTTAATCTGCTCTTCCAGACAAGCATTCCTTCGACGTAAACGACTTTCAGCACCAGCAGCGTTCATCCAGCTCACGACCCGCGTGAGCCTGTCCGACCGGGAGAAGTCACGATGCCATCACAGCTGAGAACGAGTGTACGAGCGGGGTGTCCCCAGCCGCTCATCGTCGCGTGCGCGGTCTTGTCTCTCGTCGTGGGCTGCTCGATGCCCCCGACGCAGGAGCCTCCGGCGCTCGCGGTCTCTCGTGCGAGCGCGGTCGTTCAAGACGCCAACTTCGCCGACTCCGTCTTCGTCAGTGGGCTCCAGGGGCCGACCACCATGACCTTCGCGCCCGACGGGCGCCTGTTCGTCTCGGAGAAGAACGGCGCGCTGCGCATCGTCGCGAATGGCCAGCTCCTGGCGACCCCGTTCCTGACGCTCGCCGTGGACAACGACAATGAGCGCGGGTTGATGGGCGTCGCGTTCGACCCCAACTTCGCCAGCAACCATTATCTGTATGTCTATTACACGTCGATCGCCGGCAGCATTCACAATCGAATCAGCCGCTTCACCGCCAACGGCAACGGGGTGGTTCCCGGAAGCGAGCTGGTGCTCGCCGACCTGCCGACGCTCGACGCCGCCAACCACAACGGCGGCGCGGTTCGCTTCGGTCTCGATGGGAAGCTCTATGTCTCCGTCGGAGACAACGCGGTCTCCTCCAACTCGCAGAGCCTGAACACGCCCCTCGGCAAGCTGCTGCGCTTCAACCCGGACGGCACCATCCCCACGGACAATCCGTTCTACGCGACCGCCACCGGGCTCGCCAAGGCGACCTGGGCGATGGGGCTGCGCAACCCCTTCACCTTCGACATCCAGCCCGGCACCGGGACGATGTTCATCAACGACGTGGGCGAAGGCGGCTGGGAAGAGATCAACCGCGGCCAGGCTGGCGCCAACTACGGCTGGCCGATGACGGAGGGCTACTTCACGAATCGCCCGGGCCTCACGCAGCCGTTCTTCGCGTACCCCCATGGCGCCGGCACGGCCGCGGGCAACTGCATCGCCGGCGGCGCCTTCTACAACCCACCGATCCCCGCGTTTCCCAGCGCGTACGTCGGTCAGTACTTCTTCGCGGACTACACCAACAATTGGATTTCGCGCATCGACCCGAACTCCGGCGCGCGCTCGCTGTTCGCGACGGCCGTCCCGGGGCCCGTGGACCTCGACGTCGGGCCGGACGGCGCGCTCTACTATCTGGCGCGCGGCACGGGTCAGGTGGGTCGCATCGCCTACACGGCGTCGCTGCCGCCGAGCATCGCGCAGCAACCGGCGAGCACGCTGGTCTCGGTCGGCACGCCGGCGACCTTCACCGTGTCGGCGAGCGGAGAGCCGCCGCTCACCTATCAGTGGCAGCGCGACGGCGTGAACATCGCCGGTGCGACCTCCACGAGCTACGTGCTGAGCGCCGCGCAGCTCACCGACAGCGGAGCACGCTTCCGGGCGGTCGTGACCAACGGGCTTGGGTCGACCACCAGCACCGAGGCGGTGCTCACGGTGACGTCCAACAAGCCGCCCGTGGCCACCATCCTGACGCCAGCCCCGGGCGCGACCTACACCGCGGCCACCCACCTGCTGTTCTCCGGCTCGGCCAGCGATCAGGAGGACGGCGCGCTCCCCCCCAGCGCGATGACCTGGAGCATCGTCTTCCACCACGACACCCACACGCACCCTGCCATGACCGATACCACCGGCATCGCCAGCGGGAGCTGGCCCATCCCGAACGTCGGCGAGAGTTCGGCCAACGTCTGGTATCGCGTCTATCTCACGGTGCGCGACTCGGTCGGCCTCACCCACACGACGTCTCGCGACGTCTTCCCCGTCACGGTGCCGCTCACGGTGACCAGCGTGCCGAGCGGGCTCCAGGTGCTGATGGACGGGCGGCCCTTCGTCGCGCCGCACGACACGACCGGCGTCGTCGGCGTCGTCCGCTCGGTGGGCGTCGAGTCGCCCCAGTACGCGAACGGAAAGTTCTGGGCGTTCACCTCGTGGTCCGACGGCGGCGCG
The DNA here is from genome assembly GCF_009909145.1 of Corallococcus silvisoli. NCBI lineage: Bacteria > Pseudomonadati > Myxococcota > Myxococcia > Myxococcales > Myxococcaceae > Corallococcus > Corallococcus silvisoli. The sequence continues at coordinate 55,389 of NZ_JAAAPJ010000026.1, read as the reverse complement.
CAATCCCATCCCTTCACCACCCCGGCCAGCGCGGCCACCTACACGGCCACGTTCGTCGAGACCTCGGGCGGGAGCTGCTACCAGATCCAGAGCGAGCGCACCGACAAGTGGCTCACCGTCGACGGGGCGGGCAAGGTCGTCGCTGGCAGCGCGACGCAGGCAGGCGGGCAGATCTTCCAGCTCGTGCCCAACGGGACCCAGTTCAAGCTCAAGGGCTCGGGCGACGCGTTCATGGCGGTGGTGACGAACCAGCTCGCGATGAGCGCCAACTTCTCCACGGGCGAAGCGTTCACGCGGATTCCCTGCGGCTATGGCGGGCGCACCCGGGTCGGCTTCCAGGCTTCGTCAGGGAGCGCCCCCCATTGGAAGGAGACCACGCCGGACGGCCCCATCCAGAGCGGTGACGGCGGCAATGGCGGCGCCTGCAACCCGGCCGATGGCGGCGCCTGGGAGGCCTTCTATCTCGAACCGGTGGCCTGCCCGGGTGGCAATACCAGCCCCGTGTGCGGCAACGGCACCGTCGAGAGCGGCGAGCAGTGCGACGATGGCAACACCCAGTCAGGCGATGGCTGCGATGCGACGTGCCACATCGAGACCAGCGGCGCGGGCTGCTTCCGCATCCAGAGCGAGCGCAGCGACAACTGGCTCACCGTCGACGGCACAGGCAAGGTGGCCGCCCTCGGCACGACGCAGACCGGTGGCGCGGTCTTCGAGCTCGTCACGAGCGGCTCGAAGTACAAGCTCAAGGGAGCGAGCGGCGCGTATCTGGCGGTGGTCGCGGACCAGCTCACCGTGAACGCCACGCTCAGCACGGCGGAGTCGTTCACCCGCCACGACTGCGGCCTCTACGGCGGTCGCAGCCGGTATGGCTTCGAGTCGTCGACGGGCACCGCGCGCAACTGGAAGGAGAACACCCTCGGCGCTCCCATCCAGAGCGGCAACGGCGGGAACGGGGGCATCTGCAACCCGACCGACGCCGGCTCGTGGGAGGCCTTCTACCTGGAGCCCGCGACCTGCCCGCCCCCGGGCCCCTGATGACCTGAGCCGCCCTTCGCGTATCCCCTGCGTCTGCTCAAGGCTCGACCGCGGCGTCATGTGCGCGTCGAGTCGAGCAAGCGAGGCGCGCGAAGGGCGGCGTCAGTTCAGCATGTCCGCCGAGGCGACGTCCTCCCGGAAGCAGAGGGATGGGGCCCGTCCGCGCAAGCCGCGCCGCGCATTCGGGCACCCAGTGGACCGCCACGCTATTTCTTGCAGGTCGTCGCCGGCTCGACCTTGGCCACGTCGGCGCCCCACAGGCAGACGACGCGGTCCAAGGCCAGACCGCTGCGGGAGTTGCTGAAGAAGACGATGCCGTCGCCGGACTGCGGACGCATCAAGAACTTGGCGCGGAAGCCGGCCTGGTTGCGTCCGTCGTGACCGACGGCGGTGCTGCCGTCGCCGAGGCGTTCGATGAAGTGGCCCAGGCCGTAGACGGCCTCATCGGGCGCGCGCGGCGTGCTCAGCTCCGCGGGTGTGTACAGCTTGGCCAGCTGCGCCTGGGTCAGGGGATGCGCGCCAGCGGTGTTCGCCATGCCGGCAATCATCCAGCGGGCGAAGTCTCGGACGGTGGTGGTCAGGGTCGAAGGCGCCTGCTCGGCGTAGTAGCGCGCCGGCGCCGGCTTGCCCTCATCGTCGTGGCCCTGCGCCGCGCCGGCCAGCACCTCCGGCGTCATGGCGACGCTGCTGTGTTTCATGCCCAGCGGCCGGAACACCAGCTCGCGCGCGAGGTCCGAATACTTGCGCTGCGTGGTCCGCTCGATGGCCAACTGCATCAGGGTGTAGCCGCCGCCGGAGTACTGGAACTTCACGCCGACCGGCGCGAACAGCTCCACGGCGCCGCGGCCATTGGTCTTGCCGGCCAGCGACTCCTCCAGGCTCGGCAGCTCCTTGAAGTCGAGCCAGCCCTGATACCCGCCCAGGGTCGTGCCCGCGGTGTGCGACAGCAGGCGGCGGATCGTGATCAGGCGATGGTCGAACTGGTTCTGCGTCAGCGGCCACGGCGACAGCACATCGGCCACCGACGCATCCAACTGCACGCGCCCCTGCTCGGCCAGACGCATCGTCACCCAGCTGGCGATCGGCTTGGACAGCGAGGCAGCGACGAACACCGTGTCGGGCGTCACAGGCACCTTGCCCGCGTGGTCCGCGAAGCCGAAGCCCTTGGCGTAGACCAGCTTGCCTCCGACGATCAGGCCCACGGCCGCGCCTTGGATATGGGCCTCCTTCATGATGGCCGGCACTTCCCGCTCGATGACCTGGGTGAACTGCGGGGGCGCGCCACTGGGCGAGCGCGGGGCCGCGACGGCCGGCACGGTGAGCACCATCGCGGCGGTCAGCACCAGCAAGGAGAGGGCTCTGGCCGCGGAGGCAGGGCTCTGGCCGTGGAGGGAGTGTCGGTAGGTCATGGCGTCCTGGCCAGGATGAAGGTCGTGGATGCAGCGAGGGATCGCCAGAGCCCCTACGATGCGCGGCGCAAACGATTGCGGAGCAGGCCGTCCGCGGCGGCTCGACCTCCGGCCTGTGCCTCGCTGCTCATCCCGTCTTGAGCGACAGGAAGTAGACGTTCCCCCCTGCGTCCGTGCGCGTCGCTTCCAGCGTGAGTCCGTGCGCGCGCAGCAGGTCCCGATACCCGTCGACGCTGTACGAGTGATAGCGGAACGGCACGCCATTCATCGGCTCGCCATCGATGGAGCCGTGGGCGTCGCCCGAGGTGAAGAGGAACGCGGCGCCGGGCTTCAATGCCCTCGCGATATTGGCGATCGCATGTCCCTGCTCTTCGTGGGTCAGGTGGAACAGGACTCCCCAAGCGATCGCGGCATCGAACGTTCGCGCCTGTAGGTCACACGACTGGATGGGCGCATGGATCACCGGCACGTGAGGGAAGTTCTCTTGAAAGCGCGCCAGCAGCTCGCGGGAGCTGTCCACGCCCATCACATGGCAGCCATGCTCCAGCAGCACCTTCGTCAGCGGCAACCCCGTGCCGCAGCCGACGTCCAGCACCGAGGCGCCGGCCGGAAGCGAGGCCGCGAGCGCGGTCACCTCCGGAACGCCCATGTGGCCCGCGCGTTGGGATGCATACCAGTCCGCGATCCAGTCGTACTCGTCCACGCGTCAGCCTCCTCCTGGTTTCACGCGGCCTTGTACCTCCCCGCGATTCGGTGGCTTCGTCATGGGAGCAGACGGAAGCACGCTCCGTGGGCCGGAGCTATCGGTGCGCGAGGGAGCAGGACGGCGGCGTGACGCATTTCGGCCACGCCCGGGCACACAAGACCGTGGCTGGACAGCCACGGCCCAGGCGGATTGCTGGGGCGGACGGGGTGGTGCGAGCCTTGCAAATCGAGCGGAGGCCACGAGAGAAGCCACACCCCGTTTGGAGACTTTCCGCATGCGTTCGGTCCTCGTCCTCTTCCTGCTCGTCACCACGCCCGCGCTCGCCCGGTCCTCGGACGACGACTGGAAGGCCGGCCTCGCCTCGTTTCGCGAGAAGGACTTCGCGCGAGCCTGCCCCTTGTTGCGGAAGGCCGCCGAGGCCGACCGGATCCGAGGTGCGATCTGGGCGGACCTCGGGCTCTGCGAGCTGAAGCGTGGGAAGAAGACGGAGTCCATCCATGCCTCGAACCTCGCGGTGCGCTACGGCGACGAGAAGGTCCGCAAGTCGGCGTACTTCAACCTGGGGCTCGCGGGCGTGAACCTCGCACCCCAGGGCGTAACGAGTGACGGCAGCTGCGCGCCCATCGAGGTCCCCAAGGAACTCGCGTGCGGGCAGCGCATCGCCGCCTGCGGCCACAAGCTCGAGCTCCCGGGCTACACGTACCACGAGGAGCAAAGCGCGGGTCTGGTGGTCCTGTCCTGTGCCGAAGGCACATGCCCCGCGCGGCTCGACTGCGCGCAACAGGGAGACCTGCCCTGCTCCAATCTGAGCATCGCCCTGGACTCCGAGGAGACGCTCCGGGGCATGGGGGCGACGCCCGATTGGACCTGCGAGGACTCGGAGGTCGTGTCGACGCGCACCCTCGAGTGCGCATCGAAGAAGGGGGCGAATGAGCAGACGTGCGCGAGGAAGGCTTGCGAGGAGGCCACCCGTTGGCGCGAGTCCCCAGCTCCGCGCAAGGCGTGGCCGGAGCTCGAGGACGAAATCGATTCGTGGGCCAGCGTGAACGAGTGCAAGTCATGCGCGGAGTTCACGACCCGAACGCGGTGCACGGTCGTTTCAATCGACCCCTGCACGGGTCGTTACGGCGCCGTCTGCACCGTCCAGGAGACCACCCGGGATACCGGGCTGAAGATCTCCGGCACCTTGGCGCCCAAGACCGTCGTGCAAGAGCTGAGCTTCGAGGTCGCCGCGATCCCCCAGACCGACGCAGGAATGTGAGCGGGCCTCGCGTACGGCGGGCGCTCGTGGCGAACATCCCCCACGAGCGCGCCCCAGGGAGCCTCGCTGCCTTCAGGCCCTCCTGACGCTACGGCGTGAGCATGCCCAGCTTGGGCGCGGGCAGCTCCACGGACAGCTCCTGGGTGAGGCCGTCAGGGGTGTGGAAGCCCTTGCCGCTCACCTCGCCCGCGCGGAACAGGGCCCAGCTCTGGAGGCCGCGCTGGAAGGAGCGCGTCATGTGCCACAGCTCCAGGCCGCTGTTGGCGACGAAGAGGTAGAGCGTGCGCTTCGGGTTCCAGGGGTTGGGCAGCGCCATGGCGAGGCCGTCATCCGCGCGGCCATACGTCTTGCCCTGCCAGCGGAAGAACCGCCGTCCCAGCTCCACCGGCAGCTTCTTCTCCGAGGCCAGCCGCGCCAGCAGCCCGTTGTCCTCCGCGCCACCGAAGACGACGAGGTCGCGGTCCGCCAGCTCCGCGTCCGTCACCTCCGCGTCCGGCTTGAGCGGCGCCAGCTTCTCCGGGGACGCGTCCGCCAGCTGCTCGCGGTAGTTCAGCGCCAGCGTGCGCATGGACTCCACCTGGCGCGCGGAGCCGTACACGAAGAGCAGCCTCTCCCAGTCGTCCAGCGTGTTGGCCAGGGTCTGGTAGCGCTCGCGGGCCACGGGGATGTCATTGCCCACGTTGAACACCACGCGCACCGGCCGGTCCGCGACCTTCACCGTGAAGGTGTCGCTGGCCCCCTTCACCTCCACGCGCTCCACCACGGCCCCCTTCTCCGTCTGCACCTCCACCAGCGTGGCGAAGCGCCAGGGCGTGCCGGACTGGTCCACCTTCAGCGTCACCTCGTAGCCCTCCTTCGCCTTCTGGGCACGGGACGTCAGGCGCGGCGCGGGCAGGCCGCCGCGCTCCACCCACTGCTTCACGAGCGGCGAGACGTCCTGGCCCGCGGCCTCCGAGGCGGTGCGGATGAAGTCCTGGGTGGTGAGCTTCTTGTTCGCGAACTTCGTGTGCACCGCGCCCATCACCTTCGCGAACTTCGCGTTGCCCAGCGTCAGCCGCAGCTGGTGCAGCAGGTACGTGCCCTTGATGCGCGGCACCGCGTACGTGCCATAGCGGCCGTAGTCCGTGCGCGCGGCGGTGGGCACCACGTCGCCCTCGCGCGCCGTCAGGTAGAGGTAGCGGGCGTTGAGCTCCGCGAGCGTGTCGCGCTGGGCGTCGAAGGCCTTGGAGAGGTCGTCCCCTTCCGGCAGGTCCTTGACCTGGGTCCAGTACGCGGCCGAGCCGCTGACGAACCAGTTGTCCGCGTCCGTCGCGGGGAACACGGTGTTGGCCCAGAGCAGCTTCTCGTCGAAGGAGAGCGCGTCCTTCACGCGGGCGAAGTCGCGCTTGGGCTTCTCCTCCTTGGGCTCGGGCTTCTGCTTCGCCTTCGCCGCCTTCAGCTGATCCGCGACGTAGATGGGGCTGAAGGCGGTGTAGCCCAGGGACAGGTGCGGCGTGGCGCCGGGCAGGTCGGGAATCCAGCGGCTGCCCACCATCTTCTCGCGCAGCGTCGTCTTGCCGTAGTGGGCCAGGAACATCAGCTTCTCCGCCATCTCCGACGTGGTGACCTTGCCGTCACACGCGTGGGGGCGATTGATGGGGCTGGAGGCCATCATCCGCGTGGCGCTGTCCACGTCGAAGCCGCCCTTGCCGTACTGGGCATAGGCCTCCTGGAAGGCGATGTCGCGGTTCCAGGTGTTGAAGGCCAGGTCCACCGGGGCGTTGTTCGCGTTGGGCAGGGACTCCTTGCGGACCTCCGGGTCGCGGTTGTTGTTGTTGGCCCAGATGAAGTCCTTCAGGTTTCCGGGCGTGTCCGCCACCTTGCCCTTGGCGCCCGTGCGCCACAGGCGCGTCTTCGCGGTGCCCAGCAGCAGGCACGCGCCCTCGTCCGTCTTCGTGTCCGCCAGCGTCCAGTCGTTGGTGTAGAGGCCGTTGTTGCGGTCCTTGAGGATGCGCTCCACGTCGTCGATGGAGGAGGCGTACTGCGCGGCCCGGCGGATGCGGTTGCTCTGCGGGGTGCCGTCGATGTTGAAGGGCGTCTGGCCCACCGTCGTCTCACCGATGACGAGGCCCGCGTCGTTGACCATCCAGTCCGAGCCGCTGTGGATGCCGCCCGGGAAGGTCTGCATCACGAAGCGGTGGCCCTTGGTGGGCTGCACGTCCAGCACCACGTCCCAGTGGACGCCGGTGTAGCCGTTCCACATGAAGATCTGCCCCATGACGACGCGGCCGTCCTTCGTCGCGGACTTCGTGGCCACGAACGACGAGCAGTGGTCGCCCTCCCCCGCCCGGCCGTTCTCGTCCTCGCCCTTGAGGAAGGTGCGGCCGGACAGAGGGGACGCCGTCACGCGGTTGGCGTCCTCCAGCTGGCCCAGGTCCACGGCGGAGTTGAGCGCGACGATGTCCAGCACATCCAGGTCGCGCTCCTTCTGGTCCGGCCCCTTGAACTTCGCGCCGCCCACGTTCGCGCCGTCGGCGATGCCCTTCATCTCCTCCAGGTACTCGGGGTCGAAGCGGCGCAGGAACAGCGAGTCCGCCAGCAGGCGCACCTGCGCCCAGCCCTTCGCGGAGTCCGCCTTGTCCTTCTGGACGCCCAGCTTGTCGATGTAGCGGACGATCTCCTGCGACACGAGCTCGCCGAACTGACGGCCGCGCTCGTAGGGCTCGCCCTCGATGTGCACGTACACCCAGCCGCCGTCGTCATACCGGAAGCCCTTGCCCGCCCAGCGCACGCTCTCCATGGGGACATACGCGGTGATGTCGTCCACCTCCTCCAGCTTCACGTCGTCGAACCACGCGGTGCCGGTCGCCTTGCCGTTGTGGCCCAGGTGCGCCCGCACGCGGTCGCTGGCGCTGGTGGCGAAGAAGAGCACCTGCACCCGGCCGCTGGCGTCCGCGCCCTGCGGCGGTGAGCAGTTGGTGAAGGGGAAGCTCTGCATGGACAGACACGCGCCCAGCGCCGTGGGGTAGCGGGCCTGCGCGTCCGCCTGCACGCCCTTCGTGCGAACCCAGGCGCTCAGCCGGTAGAGGCGCCCCACCTGGAGCTTCACGGGTTCGGACTGCACCGTGGTCTCCGCGCCACCCTGGGGGCTCTCGATGACGAGGCTGCGGCTGCCCTCGGCCTTCGCGTCGGAGCGGGTGGACACCTTGCCCTGTCCGGACGCGGACCAGCCCTCGGGGAGGCCCGTGGGCGCGGCGGCTTCGAAGCCGGCGTTGGGGACGGCGACGGGCGCGGGGGCGGCCCAGACGGGGGCCGCGGCGCATGCGGCCAGCGTGGGCCAGAGCAGACGGGATTGCTTCCACATCAGTCGGAGGTGGGGCATGGCTTGCTCATCCTGGAAGGTGGGGTGCGGCATCCTGTCACGTCATCCGCGAGCGTGCAGGCACGCATTGCTCGCCCCCGCCCGGTCGCCGTGGTAGGGAGCGCGTGTCGCACGCCACCTGACGTCTCCGATGGCGGTCCCCCCTCCTCCGAGGCCGGACCGTAGGACGTCTCGGGTGGCGCTTGTTGTCGGCCCAGGGCCTCCCGACCTCCATCCATGGCCGTCGGGGTACACCCGCCGTGACAACGACTCCCAGCAGGACCGAGCTGCTCCGCGACGTCATCCAGCACATCGACATCAAGGCCTTCGACGTGCGGCCCCTGGTCCAGGCCATGGGCCAGATGGCCTTCCAGGCGCGCAACCTGAGCCGCGCCACCACGCTCTATGACGCCATGCTCCGTGACGAGCGGTGCGGCGTCATCCTCTGCCTCGCCGGCAGCCTGTTCTCCGCCGGGCTGAAGCAGGTGGTGGTGGACATGGTGCGTCACCGGATGGTGGACGCCATCGTGTCCACGGGCGCGCTCATCGTGGACCAGGACTTCTTCGAGGCCCTGGGCTACCGCCACTACAAGGGCCGCGCGGACGCGGACGACAACGCGCTGCGCGAGCTGCACATCGACCGCATCTACGACACGTACATCGACGAGGACCAGCTGCGAGAGTGCGACGCCACCATCGCGCGCATCGCGTCCGGGCTGGAGCCGCGCCCGTACTCCTCGCGGGAGTTCATCGGGGAGATGGGCCGCTACCTGGTGAAGCACGGCAAGGCGCGCGACAGCGTGGTGCTGGCCGCGCATGAGGCGGGCGTGCCCATCTTCGTCCCGGCCTTCAGCGACTGCTCGGCGGGCTTCGGGCTGGTGCACCACCAGTGGCACCGCGAGGGGAAGCCGCGGGTGTCCATCGACAGCGCGAGGGACTTCCTGGAGCTGACGAAGTGCCGGCTCCGGATGGAGGACTCGGGGCTGTTCATGGTGGGCGGCGGCGTGCCGAAGAACTTCGCCCAGGACATCGTGGTGGCGGCGGACTTCGTGGAGCAGCCGGTGTCCATGCACAAGTACGCGGTGCAGCTCACCGTGGCGGACGAACGGGACGGCGCGCTGTCCGGCTCCACGCTGCGCGAGGCCAGCAGTTGGGGCAAGGTGTCCACCGTGCATGAGCAGATGGTGTACGGAGAGGCGACCGTGACGATGCCGCTGGTGGTGGGCGCCGCCTTCCACGGGCGCGGCTGGGAGCAGCGGCCGGAGCGGCGGCTCGTGGACGCCTGCGGGTAGCGGGGTGCCCTGGCCCCCGCGCTCCGGTGTCCCCGGACGCGGGGGTGCTCCCGAATTCGACCGCAAGGCCCGGAGTGCTGGCCTCCGGACCGGGGGTTAGGTTTCCCATCGTGGTCATGAAGACCGCTCTCGAAGGGAGGCAAGACACATGGCGGCGAAGACAGAGACACTCGCGGCGGCGACCCTGGGCGACCCGCGCTGGGCGGCGGTCGTCGCGCGGGATGCGGGCGCGGATGGGCGCTTCTTCTATTCCGTCCGGACGACGGGCGTGTACTGCCGTCCGTCCTGCGGCGCCCGCACGCCCCGGCCGGAGAACGTCGCGTTCCACGCGACCGGGGTGGCGGCGGAGCGGGCGGGCTTCCGGGCATGCAAGCGGTGCAAGCCGGGGGAGCCCTCGCTCGCCGTGAAGCACGCGGACCAGGTGGCCGAGCTGTGCCGGTTCATCCAAGGCGCGGAGCAGACGCCGAGCCTGGAGGAGCTGGCGGAGCGCTCGGGGCTGTCCCCCTATCACCTGCACCGCGTGTTCAAGGCCGTCACCGGGCTGACGCCCAAGGGCTACGCGGCGGCGCACCGGGCGGAGCGGATCCGCACCGGCCTGACGAAGCGCGGCTCCGTCACCGAGGCCATCTACGACGCGGGGTTCAACTCCAGCGGTCGCTTCTACGAAACCTCCAGCCAGGTCCTGGGCATGACGCCAACGAACTTCCGCGCCGGTGGCGCGAACACCGAGATCCGCTTCGCCGTCGCGGAGTGCTCCCTGGGCCCCATCCTGGTGGCCGCGAGCGACCGGGGCGTGTGCGCCATCCTGATGGGGGATGATCCGGACGCCCTGACGAGGGACCTCCAGGACCGGTTCCCCCAGGCGGCGCTGGTGGGGGGCGACACGGCGTTCGAGCAGTTGGTCGCGAAGGTCGTGGGCTTCGTGGAGGCGCCGCGGCTGGGGCTGGACCTGCCCCTGGACGTGCGCGGCACGGCGTTCCAGCAGCGCGTGTGGCAGGCCCTGCGGGAGATTCCGGCGGGGAGCACCGCGAGCTACACGGACATCGCGGAGCGGATTGGCGCACCGAAGTCCGTGCGGGCGGTGGCGCAGGCGTGCGGCGCGAACGCGCTGGCGGTGGTGATTCCCTGCCACCGGGTCGTGCGCCACGACGGCGCGCTGTCGGGCTACCGCTGGGGCGTGGAGCGCAAGCGCGCGCTGCTGGACCGCGAGGCGAGCCGATGAGCCCCCGGCGCCGCGTCGGGGCGCTCGCGGCCCGCGCCCCGGAGGGCGTCGGGGAGCGGGTGCGGGCGGTGGATTGGGAGGGGACCGGACGGGAGCTGGACGCCCGGGGCTGCGCGCCCCTGGAGCGGCTGCTCACGCCCGCGGAGTGCGAGGCGCTGGCCCGCCTCTACGACGTGGAGCAGGCGTTTCGCAGCCGCGTGGTGATGGCGCGCCACGGCTTCGGGCGGGGCGAATACAAATACTTCGACCATCCGCTCCCGGCCACGGTGTCGGAGCTGCGCACGGCGCTCTACCCGTGCCTGGCGCCCATCGCGAACCGGTGGAACGCGGCGATGGGCATCGACGTGCGGTATCCGGACACGCACGCGGACTTCCTCGCGCGCTGTCACGAAGCGGGACAGGTGCGGCCCACGCCGCTGCTCCTGCGCTATGGCGTGGACGACTACAACTGCCTGCACCAGGACCTGTATGGGGAGCACGTCTTCCCGCTCCAGGTGGCCCTCCTCCTCTCCGAGCCGGGGCGCGACTTCACCGGCGGCGAGTTCGTGCTGACGGAGCAGCGTCCCCGGATGCAGTCGCGCGCGGAGGTCGTCCCGCTCCGCCAGGGGGACGCGGTCGTCTTCGCGGTGCATCACCGCCCGGTGCAGGGCACGCGGGGCACCTACCGCGTCAACCTCCGGCACGGGGTCAGCCGTGTGCGCGCCGGACAGCGGCACACGGCCGGCATCATCTTCCACGACGCGGCCTGAGCCCCGCCCAATGACCGCTCAGGCGCTCCGGGCCTGCACGCCCCGCGAGGCCTGGGCCTCGCGCGCGATGAGCTTCCCGGTGACGCCCTTCGGCAGCACCACCCCGAAGAAGAAGCCCTCTTCGAACGGCTCCGTCGAATCGACGTGGACCTTCACGCGCGCGGCGATGGTGGCGACGGCGGTCTTCAGGTACAGCATCGCGAAGTCCGCGCCCGTGCACGCGCGCGGCCCCCGGCCGAACGGGAAGAAGTAGCCGCTGCCCAGCGGATCGCGGGCGACGCCGCCGTCCAGCCAGCGCTCGGGCTTGAAGGTGTCCGGCTCCGGCCAGTGCGCCGGGTCCCGGTGCAGGTGCTGGTTCGAGATCATGATCATCGCCCCCGCGGGCAGCGTGACCCCGGCCAGCTCCGCGTCCTTCGACGGCGTGCGCGTCATCACCCGGACCGCGGGGAGGACGCGCAGGGCCTCCAGGACGACGGCCTCCACCCACTTCGCGCCCGCCAGCTTCCCGATGGACAGCGGCCCCTCCGCCAGCGCGGCGGCCTCCGCGGCGAGGCGCGCTTCGGCGTCGGGGTGCTTCTGGAGCTGGTGGAACGCGCCGACCAGCGTGACGCTCGAGGAGAAGGCCCCTCCGTAGAACGTGCCCCCCAGGAGGTGCGCCAGCATCTGGTCGTCCATGCCGGGGTTCTCCCGCAGCATCCACGACAGCGTGTCCACGGCGTGGGGCTTCGGGTGCTTGCGCGCCGCGCGCACCCGGTCCGCGAACTGGCCGTAGAAGCGCGCCTTGGCTTCGTCGAAGCCCTTGGGCGGCTTGACGAACTTCAGGGGCAGCTTCGCCTGGATGCGCGCGTCCGCCCCCTTCGCGAGCAGCATGAAGTCCTCGAACACCTGATCCGGCATCTTCTCGCCCACGGTGGCGACCGAGAAGGCATCGAAGGTCAGCCGACGCAGCGCGGGGGTCAGGTCGTGGACGCCCTCCTTCAGCAGGGCGTCCACGGACTCGGAGATGGCCGCCTGCATCGGGACCACCTGCTCGGCCAGCCAGTCGGAGGACCACGGCTGGGCCATGGGCTCCATCTGGCGCCGCTCCGCCCAGTCCTCGCTCAGCTTCGCGATGAAGACCGTGTCGTTCGTCACCGTGGGACGGATCTGCTCGCTGATGTTCCCCTTCTCGAACTCCATCCGGCGCGGGGACTCGTACACCTCCGCGATGAGCGCGGGGTCGTTGAGGACCAACCCGGGGTTGGGTCCCATCCAGATGAGGGTGACGCCACCGTACTCGCGGCCGTAGCGCGCGCAGACGTCCCAGGGCGAAGCGCCCAGGAAGTCCCCAGCGGTGCCGAGGATTCCCGGCGGGGGCCCCGGGAGGGAGGCGAACGCCTTGCGCTTCGAACCGAAGAGCAGGTTGAAGATGCCGCGAGAGATGAGGTTGGGCACGGTGGGGTCTCCGGACGGCGCTAGACGGTGATGCCGCAGGGGATGCGGTCGGCCTGAAGCACGGTGTAGGGCACCGCGCTCTTCGCGTTGCGTGCCTTGACCGCTTCGCTCTGCGCGCGCAGCCGGGAGTGGAAGCGGTCGCGGATCGCCAGCAGCTCCGGCTCCTGGAAGTAGTCCTCGCGCCACCCGCCCTCGTGGAGCAGGTACTCCTCGTCATCCCCGAAGCTGGACAGGGCGCGGCCCACGGACACCTGCCAGAGCATCTGGGACTTCGAGGGGATCATCGCCTCGATGTCGTTCGCGCCGAGCACGCCCTTCTTGCGCGGCGGCGCCTGGCGCATGCACAGCGGCGCGTTGGGCACGAAGGCGTAGTGCTCGTACTGGAGGTAGTTCACCGCCGCGTGCTGGACGCTGACCGTGAAGAGGACGGTGGTGAGGATGTCCGTGAGGTCGGAGACGCGCGTCAGCTCCGAGCACGGGAGCTTCTCCAACGGCAGCCCGTGGGCGATGAGGTCCTTCCACCAGTGCTGCATGTCGGTGTCGCGCACCAGGGCGTCATCGGAGGTGTAGAAGTGCCCCAGCACCCCGCCGACGTACTCCTCCAGCGCGTCCCACAGGAGCAGCGCGTCGTCCCGGTAGGGGTAGTGCGGGAGCACCGCCGGGTCGAGCACGCCGCGGCGCTCGATGTCCGGACGCGGCTTGTTGTCCGAGAGCTTCCAGGCCTTGTAGCCCTTCTTGCCCAGGAACAGGTGGCCCTGGTCGGGACCGCCCGTGGCGATGATGTCGTCGAACACGCCGCCCGCGTCGAGCAGGCCCTTGCGCGCCCCCTCGTTGATGGCGAGCGTGTAGCGGAAGTGGCGGCGCAGCAGCTTGTAGACGGGGTGCGGGTCCGGGAGGTTGCGCATCGTCGCCATGACGAACGGCTCCGCCACGAAGTGCGTGCGGAGCGCGTGGCCCACCATCTGGTGCGTGTTGCCCTCGCTGCACCGGACGTAGATCTTCGCGGCCATCCAGTCATGCTGGCTGTCATTGGGCGTGAACACCGGGTCCACCGCGGGGTCGCGCCCGAGCTGGATGGCGATGGGCCGCAGCTGGTGCGACTCATCCAGGAGCAACAGGCACCGGGACGCGGGCGCCCAGCGGCGCTCCTCGACGCCATGCTTGTCGACCTTCCTGAACATGGGCACGTCGCCGAGGATCTCGAAGTCGAGCAGGAAGACACGCTTCGCCGCCAGCGATTGCGGGAGCGACATGCCCGGAGGGAGCAGGCCCCGCAGCTCCTCGTCCGTCAGGGGCATGCCCTCCGGCAACGAAGTGACGGATTGGATGTGAACAGGGCTGATGCCCTGGACCGCCTGTCGGGCGAACTCGTAGTCGTCCTGCCAGCGCTGGGCCAGCTTGGGCAGCTCGATGCTCTTGAAGAAGTCGAAGATGTCCACGAGGCCATTCCACGCCTTGCTGAGCACGGGCATGTGCAGCTTGATGGCCGCGAGCGTCTTCGCGATGACGACCTCATAGCTGCCATCCACGAGGCCCCGGTAGAGCTCGTCCTTCGGGAGCGGCTGTGTCGCGGTGATGTCCAGCGCGCCGGGCAGGCCGGCGGTGGCCTCCGCGGGACGCCAGGGGTACATCTTCCGACGCGCCTGGATCAGCTCCTGACGGGCCGCCAGCTCCCGCTCGTGCTCGACCTGCTGTGGCAGCCGGGCGATGCCATTGAGGACCTCCGCGGTCGACCGGCCCAGCACCCAGCGGTAGTACGGGAAGAACCAGAGCTTCCCCGTGGCGGTGACCGTCACGGAGTCGAGGAGCCAGTCACTGCCGACGCCCCCTCCTGCATTGGAGAACCGGAGCAGGAGCAGGTCGCCCAGGTCGTCGGTCTTGACGGTGTACGCATCCACCGCCCCAGCCTCGAAGTCGTTGTGGAAGCGCTTGTCCAACAGGTGCGACTGACTCTCACCCTTGGTGCCCACCAGGACCACGGAGATGGCGGCGTTCGTTCCCGCGCCCAGCTTCGAACTCGTGCGAATCGTTAGCGTGTAATCGACAGGCATGGAATCTCCCACTAGCACGTAACGCCGAAAGTACGCCGGTGAAATAGCGACGGACAAGCAATGGCCGCGCACCGTGGAGGCACGGGTGCGTGACGTTTCGCGCATGCTTTGAAATTGATACCGGATTGCCCTTCAGTGCGAGCGCCCATGTATGGGTTTGCCGTAGGGGCGCGAGGGGGGCGGGGTCACGGAAGTGCCAGGGTGAAGGGGCGCCGTGTTACCTTCGCCGCTTGATGAAGTCCGCTCCCCGCGACACCCGAAGCGAAGGTGGTTCCCGCCATACCTCCCGAGGGTCGGTCCTGACCACGGATGCAACCGAGGTGTGGAGCTGATGTCGTCCGCCTGGCGCCGTCTGATGGCCTCGTTGGGTTTCACATCCCGCGCACCGGAGCCTCCGCTCCTGGAGGCGGACGAGCTGGCCCGGTGGTACGCGGGGCTCGACCTGAAGCAGCGGCTGGCGGTGAGCCGCGATCTGGTCAAGCGCGTGCGTGCGCCCCGAGCGCTCCGCGATCCGTCCGCGCTGCCCGCGGTCGTCACGGGTCGGCTCGTGTTCGAGGTGGACGGGCCCCAGGGCCCCGTTCCCCTGCATCACCTCAAGGTCGAGCTGTGGGACCGGGACTTCGGCACGCCGGATGATTTCCTGGGCGAGGGCTTCACGGCGGCGGATGGCACCTTCGCCATCCGCTACGACCCCGCGGATGCGGGGGAAGGCGACCTGCCGGACCTGGAGCTGCGCTTCTTCGAGCCCCAGCACACGTTCCGGAAGGATGGCCGGGTGGTGGAGGACTGGCGGCGCATCGGCACGGAGCGTGGGCCGGACGACCATGCCGGGCTGGAGTACGACTTCGGGACGCTGCGGCTGCCGTATTGGGAATACGACCCGTCGACGCCGCTGGCGCGGCTGCTGGTGGTGGAGGAAGGCACGCCGCCCACGGCGTATGCGCCGGGACGGGCGCTGGCGATGCTCAAGGCCGTCGCGCCCATCGAGCTGGTGAAGCGGCAGCATCAACTCCAGATTCGATTGGGACAGGCGCCGAGCCTCGCGAGAATCCAGGCGGAGTATCCGGAGTCGATGACGGTCCGCATGGAGCAGCAGGCGCCGGGCTCCTCGCGGAGTGATGCGTGGTTTGGTGAGCGGCTGCTCAACGGGATGTTCTCCAGCATCCTGGACCGTGACCCGGAGGCGCCGGGCGACCCGCGGGCCTTCCGGCTGTACCTGCCGTGGAATGCCTATGAACAGGACGGCGTCCACTGTCTGCCGGACGTGGACCTCCGGCTGCGCCTGGAGGAAGGCCGGCTGATGCCCCAGCGCATCATCCTGGGGATGCGCGAGCCCGGCGCGACCGCGCCCGGCTCACCGGTGACCCGCCGCTCCTTCGCGCCCGGAGACGGCGCGGATTGGGAGGCAGCGAAGCGGATGGCGCGGGTGAGCGCGACGCTGGACGTGGAGCTGGGCAACCACCTGGGCCAGTGCCACTTCAACGTCGAGCAATACGCCATCGCCGCGCACCGGAACCTGCGGCGCAATCCATTGCGGTGGCTGCTGATGCCGCACCTGCGCGAGGTGGTGTTGATCAACCATTCGGCCAACGGGTTCCTGGTGGGGCCCACGGGGTACATCACGCGGGCCAGCGCGTTGACGGAGGCAGGCATCAACCAGCGGCTGGAGCACCTGCTGGGCAGCTACGACTGGAAGGGCTTCGCGCCCGCGACGCCGGTGTGCGAGGGGCACCGGTACGCGCAGGCGGGGCAGCTCTTCTGGAAGCTGCTCGGGGAGCATGTGGACGCGTTCTTCGCGGAGCACGGCGCGGCGGTGGAGGAGCAGTGGCGGGAGGTGCGCCGGTTCTCGGACGACCTCGTCGCGCATTCGGCGCCCGCGTTCGTGTGCCGGTATTTGAGGGCACGGGTGCCGGGCAAGGAGGCGCCGTGGTTCGTGCGCTCGGAGCGCATGGACCTGGACGCGAAGGTGGCGGAGCCGCCGCCCCGGGCCGTGAGCGCGGTGACGCGGACCGACACTCCCCAGCCCGGTGAGCTGGAGGCGCTGAAGAACCTCTGCCGCTACGTCATCTTCTTCGCGACGTTCCGGCATGCCTGGGCGAACAACCTCCAGTGGGAGGACGCGGGAGAGGTGCTGTACGCGTGTCTGGGATTGCGCTGGGGCAAGGGGGGTGCGCTGTCCACGGAGGAGGACCTGGACGTCGCGCCCACGCCGGACGAGGCCACGGAGATGCTGTGGATCTCCTGGATGCTGTCGAAGACGAACTACGGCTTCATCCTGTCCAACGAGGATGAAGACGTGCATCCCCGGTTGCTGGAGCTGCTCCGGGCCCATGCCGCGCAGTTCGCGGCCCTGGGCCTGGATGTCCGGACCGTCAGCTCCCGCATCAACATCTGACCGTGTTCAGGGCGCCATTTCGTCAGGGAGCGGCGTGCGAAGAAACATCAGCCCGCCGCCCTTCCTGTGAGCAATGACACGGAAGCCCTTCCCTGCGACCCGAACGAGGTCCCCTTCCTGTACCTGCCCCTGAGCGAGCCAGGCGTCGGCCTCTGCTGTCGTCGAGAATGACTGGACCACGGAGATCGACTCCGTGGCTGGAACGAAGAACCTCCGGAAGTACTCGCGGTAGTCCTCCAGCTTCCCGCTGTCGCGGACATAGAGTAGCGCCACCGCCGCGATCCGGAGGGCTTCGTCTTCGGGCGCTCCGTCCTGGAACTGCTCGCCCACGGTCCCCAGGATCGCCATCACGGCATCCACGTCAAAGTTGGAGTTATAGGCCACGATTGTCCCTACAGGGCAAAGGGCGCCAGGATCAAAGTTCCAGCCGCGCCAAGGGTCAGGATGAAACCCGTTCCGCCAACAACGACCAACGTGCCAAGTGCGACTTCGGACTTGTGTTCAAGCAGCCAGTCCCTGGCTTGATGAACGCTGTCGAACTCCACGCGTCGAGCCTTGGACGCAGCCTCTTCCTGCTCATCCACGCAGTCGTTGAAAGCCTTTCCACAATCCGCGGTGCATCGCTTGTAGTACCACTCGTCGTGCTTGTGTGGATACGGAGGACGGCTCCTCGTCCAGCACTCTCGGAAGCAGGCCTCATGTTCCGCTTGGCAATCCCGTGTGCCGGCGCCGCCTGTCGCGAGCGCGGCTCCCACGCCTTCGGAGGAGTCCGCGATGACATACGAGCGCGCGGCGGGTCCCGGGGCATGTGCACACCCAAGCCCCAGCAAGAGAGGCAGGAGCACCGTTCCTTTCAACGAGCGCATCCGAGTCCCCCATCTCCATCACTGGGGCGCGTGCCTCAGTACGTCCAGGGGAAGCGCTTGAAGTCGCGCTTGCGCTTCTGGACGAACGCGTCGCGGCCCTCCTGCGCCTCCTCCGTGCCGTAGCCCAGACGCGTCGCCTCTCCGGCGAAGAGCTGCTGGCCCACGAGGCCGTCGTCCGGGAGGTTGAAGGCATACTTCAGCATCTTGATGGCCGTGGGGCTCTTGGTGTTGATCTCCGCCGCCCACTCCAGCGCCACCTTCTCCAGGTCCTTGTGCGGCACCGACGCGTTGATGGCGTTCATCTGGAACGCCTCGTCCGCCGTGTAGGACTGGCCCAGGAAGAAGATCTCCCGCGCCCGCTTCTGCCCCACCTGCCGCGCCAGCAGCGCGGACCCGTAGCCCGCGTCGTAGCTGGCCACGTCCGCGTCCGTCTGCTTGAACATGCCGTGCTCCTTGCTCGCGATCGTCATGTCGCAGATCACGTGCAAGCTGTGCCCGCCGCCCGCCGTCCAGCCCGGCACCACCGCGATGACCACCTTGGGCAGGAAGCGGATCTGCCGCTGCACCTCCAGGATGTGCAGCCGCCCCAGCCGCGCCGGATCCGCCGCGTCCTCACCCGGCTCGTACTTGTAGCCGTCCTTGCCGCGGATGCGCTGGTCCCCTCCCGAACAGAACGCCCACCCGCCGTCCTTCGGCGAGGGCCCGTTGCCCGTGAGCAGCACCACGCCCACGTCCGTCATGAACCGCGTGGCCTCCAACGCCCGGGCCAGCTCGTCCACCGTCTTCGGACGGAACGCGTTGCGCACCTCCGGACGGTTGAACGCGATGCGCACCGTGCCCTGGTCCACCGCGCGGTGGAACGTGATGTCCTTGAACTTGAAGCCTTCCACCGCCTGCCAGCGGGACGCGTCGAAGAGGTCCGAAACCATGCGCGGTCTTGCTCCGAAAATGAGGGAGTGAACGGCCCGGCACCCTACCGGTTTCCGCTCGGGGACGCCCGCGCTACCGTGCGAGCCATGCCCACGAGCCTGCTCGTCGTCCATGTCCACGTGCGCGTGCTCCCCCAGCACGTCGACGCCTTCCTCCAGGCCACCCTCGCCAACGCCCGCGAGAGCGTGAAGGAGCCCGGCATCGCCCGCTTCGACTTCTGCCAGGACACCGAGGACCCCACCCGCTTCGTCCTCGTCGAGGTCTACCGCGCTCCCGACGCCCCCGCCGCGCACAAGCAGACCGCCCACTACCTCACCTGGCGCGACGCCGTGGCCCCCATGATGGCCGAGCCCCGCGCCGCCCGCCGCTTCGTCAACCGCTTCCCCGACGACGCGGGCTGGTGACATGCCCCCCACGAGCTTCGAGTTCGCCACCGCCGCCCGCGTCCTCTTCGGCCCCGGCCGCCTCGCGGAGCTCCCCGACCTCGTGCGCGGGCTCGGCGGACGGAAGGTCCTCCTCGTCACCGGCACCCACCCTGGCCGCGCCGAGCCCACCCGCGCCGGACTCGAACGCCTGGGCATCCCGTCCGTCCCCTTCCGCGTCGCGGGCGAGCCCACCGTCGAGCTCGCCCGTGAAGGCACCGCCGCCGCCGTGGAGGCCGGCTGCGATGCCGTGGTCGCCCTGGGCGGTGGCAGCGCGCTCGACGCGGGCAAGGCCATCGCCGCGCTCGCTGCCAATGGGGGCGACCCGCTGGACTACCTGGAGGTCATCGGGCGCGGACAGGCGCTGACGAAGCCGCCGCTGCCGTTCGTGGCCGTGCCGACCACGGCGGGCACCGGCTCCGAGGTGACCCGCAACGCGGTGCTGGGCTCGAAGGAGGCGGGCGTGAAGGCCAGCCTGCGCAGCCCCATGATGCTGCCGCGCGTGGCCCTGGTGGATCCGGACTTCCTGGAGCACGCGCCCGCCGCCGTGCTCGCCGCGGGCGGCCTGGACGCGCTGTCGCAGCTCATTGAACCGTTCGTCTCCGTGCGCGCCCAGCCCCTCACGGACGCGCTCGCGCGCGAAGGCATGCGGCGCTCGGCGCGCTCGCTGCGCAAGGCGGTGCTCCACGGCCCCGGCCCGGAGGAGCGCGAGGACCTGGCCATCGCCAGCCTCCTTGGCGGCCTGTGCCTCGCCAACGCGGGCCTGGGCGCGGTGCATGGCTTCGCGGCGCCGCTGGGGGGGATGCTCGGCGCGCCCCATGGAGCGCTGTGCGCCGCGCTGCTCGGGGCCACGCTGGAGGTGAACCTGGAGGCCCTGCGCGCCCGCGCCCCGGACCACCCCGCCCTCCCCCGCTTCCGCGAGCTGGCGGGGATCCTCACCGGCCAGTCGAATGCGCGCGCCGAGGACGGCATCGCCTGGGTGAAGGACCTGGTCCACGCCGTGCGCATCCGGGGCCTGCGCGACATGGGCCTCGCGGACGCGGACGTGCCCGGCCTGGTGACGAAGGCCCGCGCCGCCAGCAGCATGAAGGGCAATCCGCTGGCGCTCACCGATGCGGAGTTGACGACGCTCGTCGAACGGTCGATGTGAGGACCCACCCATGAAACCCACCGCCCTCGTCCCCGTGGTGCTCGAACGCCTGCGCGAGAAGTATCCCGACGCGAAGTACGAGCTGAACTGGAACACCCCCTTCGAGCTGCTGGTCGCCACCATCCTGGCCGCGCAGTGCACGGACGAGCGCGTCAACCGCGTCACCGCCGAGCTGTGGAAGAAGTACGACGGCCCCCAGGCCCTCGCGGACGCGGACACCGCGGAGCTGGAGGAGGACCTGAAGCCCACGGGCTTCTACAAGCAGAAGACGAAGACGGTGCAGGCCATGAGCCGCGCGCTGCTCGACGCCTTCCACGGCAAGGTGCCACCGCGCATGGAGGACCTGGTGACGCTCCCCGGCGTGGCGCGCAAGACGGCCAACGTGGTGCTCAACACCGCGTTCCAGCAGGCGTCCGGCATCATCGTGGACACGCACGTGGCCCGGGTCAGCCAGCGGCTGGGCCTGTCCAAGCAGGAGAAGCCGGAGGCCATCGAGGCGGACCTGATGAAGCTCGTGCCCAAGGACGACTGGACGTTCTTCGGCCCCGCCGTGGTGCTGCACGGCCGCTACACCTGCGTCGCCAAGAAGCCCAAGTGCGCCGAGTGCGTCCTCGACGACGTGTGCCCGAAGCTGGGCGTCGCGGCCTGAGCCGCCGCGTCACATGTGCGCGGCCACCATCAGCGCCAGCACCCAGTCCATGCCGAGCTCGAACACGATGTAGGAGGCGCCATCGAGCGAGCCGCCCAGCGCGACGCCCAGGTGGCCCAGCGGGCCCCCGAAGACCTTCACGCCCGCTTCGACGCCCAGGTTGACCGTGCTGCCCCGCGCTCCGCTCAGCGTGGGCCCCACGAGCGCCCGTCCGTAGGGCGCGAACCAGTTCGTCACGAAGTGCTGGTAGCCCACCGTGGCGTTGAGCGACACCAGCTCGTGTTCGAGCCCCAGGTTGAGCCCCAGGACCAGCCGCCGCGCCTTCAGGCCCATGGGCTGTACGTTCAAGTCCATGGACATGCCGAAGCCGCCCGACCACGGGACGCGCCAGCCCAGGCCGAACTCCACCGTCGACTTGTCGATGGCCAGCGCCTCCCAGCGCAGCCGCGAAGCGGCCTCCGCATCCCCGCGCGCGTCCTCGAGGTCCGCGAGCGCCAGCGCGCCCTCCTCCGTGTCGTCGTCGTAGGCCTTGCGCAGGGGCGGCTCCGCGCCGGTCACGTCGCCGTGCTCCAGCCGGAGCTTGCCTTGTGTCACGCAGGCGGAGGTGGAGCCCGTCGCGCACGCCAGTCCGTACGCGTGATCCGCCTCCTCCACCCGGTTGTCCACCATGAGCTGCTGGCCCCACGTCTCGCAGGCCGAGGGGCTCCCGCCTTCGCAGCGCTCCTGCAAGGTGGGGATGTGACGGGGTTGGCCGGTCGTCACGCAGGCAACCGTCATCAACAGGAACGGCCACAGGCACAGCCAACGGCCAGGGGACGCACGGGGACCACGGAGGACAGGGGCCACATCCATGGTTCACATTCAAACACACCCCACGGACGGAGGGTGTCTGGCCGGGTGCGTCTCAGCGTTGTTCCTGGGGACCAGCGCCGTCGTGGGGGCAGCCTGGGTCGCGGCCGGCGTCCTGGCCGTTCTGGCAGGGTTCGCCCGGCTTCTGCTGCTCTGGGCCCGTGTGCCCCGAACCGCCCACTCCTTGCCGGAAGCCGTTCGCGGCCTCGCGGCTGGACTCGCGGACGCTCTCGGCGGCGCGGTGGGCGCCGTGCTGGACGTCCCGGGCGGCCTCGCCTACCTGCTGCCCGGCCTGACGTGCGTTCTCGTTCACGGTCTGCTGCTGGCGTTCGTTGCAGCCCACCGCGAAGCCCACGGTTCCAATCACCCCCAGCACGACGAGCCCGTTGAAGCGGCGTGTCCACATGATGGTCTCCCCGAGGGTCCCGGCCCTCTGGGCTCAAACGTAGGCACGCCCGCATCCAGACGGAGTCCCGCTCCCCCGCCCGGACAGACAGGGGGCGCCGCTCGCCCGTCAGGCCCTGACCCGAGGCGCCTCACCGGAAGGGAATGTCTTCCCACGGCTTCGAGGCGCGTTGGGCGGCGAAGCCTCAGTAGGTGGGCTCGTCCTGAGGCTCGTCCTCGGGTTCGTCCTCGGTCGGAGCCAGGGCCTCCTCGTCCGACGCGGGTTCCTCGCTCGGAATCCCATTGAGCTCGATCGAGTCCCGTTCCGGCCCGTCCTCGTTCAACGGCGGAGCATGGACGTCCGCGGGCTTGTTGAACGCGGTGCCGGCGTTGTCCTCGCTCACGTCGGTCGCGCACCCATAGGGGCCCGTGAAGAGCCGCAGCACCTGGACCTCATCCCAGTGCCGCTCGTCGTCGAAGAGGATGGAGTCGGTGATCGTCTCCGAACCTCCCGGAGGGAGGCTGAAGTCGCCCACCCGGTCCTCCTCCACGCCTCGGCCACCTTCCGTGAGGTACGCCCGCAGGCACCCGGCCCCCGACACGCGCCGCGCGGTCAGGTTCTTCACCGTGTACGTGATGAGGTACTCGCCCGCTTCCGAATCCTGTCTCACCCGGATGTTGGACACCGCGAAGTCCGCCGCCGTCGCGTCCTCCGGCGCCTGGAAGGCCGGCGTCCCCGCCGGAGCAGGCTGACCCGACGGCAGCAACCGCGACACCTCGCTGGTCGGCTTGAGGATCCCCGCAGAGCAGGAGTACGCGGAGGTCGTGTAGAGCAGCAGCGAGCGGGCCTGCGTCCAGAATCCCCGGCTCACCCGCACCCGGTCCTCGAACGTGTCGGTCGTCTCGCCCTTCACGGTGATGCTGCCCAGCTTCACCGCGTCGATGCCCCGCCCGTGCTCGTCGTGCAGGGACAGGCACGCGTCGCCACGCCCCTGCGCCGTGCCGGGGTTGGTGAGGGTGTACGTCACCGCCACGTCGTCGCCGCTGCGCGTGAGCGCCACGTCCGAGAACCGCAACGGTTTCGCCACCTTCTCGACCGCGCCCGCGTCCTGACTCCCCGCGTCGGGTACGGCCACGGCCGCCACGCCCGCATCCAGGGGCGTGCTCGCCGCGGGAGCATCCCGCTTGCACCCCGTCCCGGCGACCCCTACCGCGCACCCCAGGAGGAGCGCGCCCAGGACATGCCCGCGCCGGTGTCCAGCCCGCATCATGAAGCCCCCTCGAGTGACACTTTCCGTCCGGTCTCATATGGGACACCGCCACGGTGCGGCAAGGTGGCCCCGCTTGGCGCGCTTGACGACGCATGGCCGGAGCGCTCGGATGCGCGCACCTATGCCCATCTCCCAGCTGCGCACCCGCGCGGAAGCCACCGACTATCAGGAAACCTCCCGCAGCGCCGACGTGGTCGCCTTCGTCGACGCGCTCTGCGGCCAGACGAAGCTCGCCAAGCGCGTGGACTTCGGCCAGAGCGGTGAAGGCCAGCCCCTCGTGTCGCTCATCCTCAGCGACCGCCAGTGCTTCACGCCGGAGCTGGCGCGCAAGCAGAAGAAGCTCATCGTGATGGTGGAGGCCAACATCCACTCCGGTGAGGTGGAGGGCAAGGAGGCGCTGCAGGCCCTGGCGCGCGAGCTCACCCTCACCTCCCTGGGCAAGAAGCTCTTGGACCGGCTGTGCCTCGTGTTCGTCCCCAACTTCAACCCGGACGGCAACGACCGCATCAGCAAGGGCAACCGCGCGTTGGACCTGAAGAACCTGGAGGGCCAGGTGAACCCGCCCGGCGGCGTGGGCACGCGCTACACCGGCGAGGGCTGGAACCTCAACCGCGACAACATGAAGCAGGAGGCGCCGGAGACGCGCGCGCTCGCGAAGCTGTATCAGGCGTGGTGGCCGCACCTCTTCGTGGACTGCCACACCACGGACGGCAGCATCCACGGCTTCGATCTCACCTTCGACGTCCCCCACGGCAACGCGACCCTGATGCACACCTCGCGCGGCTACAACCGCGAGCTGGCCGAGCGCGTGTCCGCCGCGGTGAAGAAGAAGCACGGCTTCGACAGCTTCTGGTACGGCAACTTCCGCAAGGAGGGCGACCCGCGCTCCGGCTGGCACACCTACCCCGCGCTGCCCCGCTTCGGCAGCCACTACCGCGGCCTGCTGGGCCGGCTGGACGTGCTGCTGGAGACGTACAGCTACATCGACTTCCCCCGCCGCGTCGCCGTCATCCGCGCGTGGGTGCTGGAGCTGATCCGCGACGCCGCCCGCTACGCCAAGGCCTACCGCGCCGCCACCGACTTCGAGGAGGCGGCCATCATCGCGCGCGGCAAGACGCCCGACGTGCAGGACCTCGTGGGCATCAACTACGGCGTCGCCCAGCGCGACGCGGAGGGCGCGCTGGTGTTCGACTACCCGGCCTACGTGCTGGGCGACGACACCGCCGTCATCCACTCCTTCGACGAGGCCAGCATCGAAGGCCGGCGCTACCCGGGCAAGCGCCGCAAGGTCTACAAGACGCCGCACTACCGCACCTTCGTGCCCACGCAGTCGGTGAGCACGCCGTCCGCGTACCTGGTGCCCGCGTCGCTCGCCTCCCGGCTGGAGGGCCACGGCATCCGCTTCGAGAAGCTCGCCCAGGCGCAGCGCTTCCAGGTGGACAGCTACCGCATCGCCCGCCGCGAGCAGACCTTCAGCCCGGACGTGGCCGCCAACGTGCCGCCGCCGGGGCAGGATGAAGTCCCGCTCAGCCAGAAGCCCAAGCCCGTGCGCTTCGAGACCATCCTCACCGTGGCCCCCGAGCGCTCCGAGCGCGAGTTCCCCGCGGGCACCCTCAAGGTCCCCACCGACCAGCGCACCGGCACGCTCATCACCTACCTGCTGGAGCCGCATTCGGATGACGGCCTCTGCCGCTGGCAGTTCCTGGACGACAGCCTCACCGTGGGCGAGCTGTACCCCATCCACCGGGTCGTGGAGTCCACGCGCGCGCCCCTGAAGGTGGAGTAGGTCCCCGCCGTCCGGCCTCCGGCGCCTCCGCGTGCTTTTCCCCGGGCCCTGTCGTGCCCGGCGGGATTCGCCCTAGACTGTCGCCTGCAAGACCCGCGGAGGACAGGCGGGGGCACGCGGGAGGCCCCAGATGGCTGGCTGGCTGGTCACGCCCCGAGGCATGCGCCTTCCGGGGCGCACAGGCATGACGCGCGTGGGGGGCGGCTTGGCCCTGACGCTGTGCGTGGCCCTGGGCTTCGCCGCGGTGCGCCTCTGGAGTCAATGGGACCCGCGCCCCGAGCTGCCCGCGCTGTGGCTGTCGGATGCGTCCACGCGCCCCCTGGAGGTGCGGTTGAGCCGGCCCGCCGCGGACGCCTACCGGCCCTATGTCCCGCCCCGCGCTCGGGACGCCGTGCCCCCTCCGGTGCCCCTGGGCGCGCTGTCCCGCCTGGAGGAGCGCGGCGACACGCACGGCCTGGGCCTCAGCTACCTGCTGCACGGCGATACGGAGCAGGCGCTCGCGTACCTGACGCGCACGCCGCCCTCGCTGGACCGGGACAGCGACCTGGCCGCCGTGGCGCTCCTGCGGGAGCGCCCCGACGAGGCCCTGACGCTGCTGGACGCCACGCTCGAAGCCATGCCCGACCACCCGCAGGCGCGCTGGAACCGGGCGGTGATGGCGCGCGAGCTGGGCCTGACGCTCCTGGCGGCCACCACCTTCGAGGCAGTGGCCGCGAAGGGCGAGCCCGGCTGGAGCGACGAGGCGCGCGAGCAGGCGCGAGCGCTGCGCTCCCGGCTGGGGGCACGGGCCGCCGCGTGGAAGGCCGCGCGCGACGCGTTCCTCGCCCGGTCGCGCTCACCCACCGCGCCCCTGCCGGTGGAGGCCGCGGCCCGCTTCCCGGGGCTGGCTCGCGAGTCCTTCTACGAACTGCTGGCGACCGCGGAGGAGCCCTCGCGGGTGCAGGAGCTGTGGCCGCTCGCGCGGGTGTTGGACCACGCGTCCGGGGACACCTCCGTGTTGCAGGACACCGTGCAGCGCGTGGCCGCGCTGGACTTCACGCGCCGGGCGCCGCTCGCGCGCGAGTACGCGAAGCTGGTGCGGGAGGAGCATCCCAGCCCCGAGGGCCTCGTCGAACGGCTGCGCCAGGAGGGCACGGCCCGGGACCTGCTGCTGGGCGCGCTGCTCCGCGCGCCGAGCGTGGCGCGCACCCAGGAGGAGCTGCACGCGCTGATGCACGGTGAGAGGGACCCATGGATCCTCTCGCGGCTGGCGCAAGAAGGGGCCCGGCTGGATGACCTGGCGGGACAGGAGTCCCAGGGCGGAGACCGGTTGCGGGAGGCGCTGGAAGAGTGCCGCGCGCGCAAGCTGCACCTGCGCTGCGTGGATCTGCTCGTGCGGCTGAGCCAGCGCGCGACCGCGTCGAACCGGCTGGTGGAAGCCGAGGAGTCCGCCAGGGCCGCGTGGCAGGAGGCCGCCGCGCTGGGGGAGTGGGACCGCGAGGGCACCGCGCTCGTGATGTTGGCCAACGCGACGCGGTTCCAGGTGCGGGTGGCGCTCGCGCGGGCCTACCTCGCCGAGTCCCTGGCCCGGCAACCGGACGACTGCATCGCGCGAACCCAGGTCCACCGCAACCTGGCCTCGCTGGCGCTGATGCGCTTCCGTCCGCGGGAGGCCCGGCAGGAGATGGAGGAGGCCCTGGCCTGCGGCCAGACACCCGGGTTGCAAGGCGCGTGGATCCTCGCGGACCTGGCGCGGTTGGATCCCCGTCCGTCCGACGAGGCGCGCCTCAAGGCGGAGCTGGCGCGGGTGACGCCGCTGCGGGAGAACGCGGGGCGGCGCGTGCTGGCCACGCTCATCCTGGGCCGCTTCACGGTGGACCGCGACTGGAGCGAGGGCCAGCAGGTGCTCCGCCGCACCATCGCGGAGGCGGAGCCGCTGCTGCGCACCAACGCGGACGCGCGCGACGCGCGGGCGGTGGCCTTCCAGACGCTCGCGGTGAGCGCGGGACAGGTGGGCGCCTTCCGCGACGCGATGGACGTGGTGGCCGAGAGCCTCCAGGTCTCCGTGCCAGAGGGCTGCGTCCTGGCGGCGGCGGTGGAGGGTGAGCGCACGGTGGCGGTCGTGCGTGGGCCCCAAGGCCAGCTCCAAGGCCACTACGACGCCTCCCGCACGGAGCCCCTGCGCGATGACCTGACGGGGCTGGTGCCGGCCGAGTTGGTGGAGCTGCTGCGCGGCTGCTCGCGCGTCGCGGTGCTGGCCGCGCCGCCCCTGGACAGCCGCGCGGGCATCCTCCCGCCGGACCTCGCCTGGAGCTACCGCGTGGGCACGGACACCCATGCGGCGTCCCCCGCGAAGCCGCCGCTGCACGTGGTGGTGTCGGACGTGGAGCCACCGTCGACGCTGCGGCTGGCGCGACTGCCTTCGGCGGCGGAGGCGGACCTGGCGGGAGCGCAGCGGCTGCTGCGACTCAAGGGCGCGCAGGCCACGCCCGAGCACGTGCTGGAGGCCATGGAGCAGGCCACCGACATCGACATCCACGCGCACGGCGTGGTGGACCGCGCGCTGTCGGACGCCACCGTCATCGCGCTGTCGCCGCAGCCGGATGGCCGCTACGGCCTCACCGCGGAGGAGCTGCGCCGCCGCCACCTGCATGGCGCGCCGCTGGTGGTGCTGGGCGCCTGTAGCGCGGCCCACCTCGCGCCCTTCCTGCATCAGACGAAGTCACTGCCGCAGGCCTTCGTCGCCTCGGGGGCCCGCGCCGTGTTCGCGGCCACGTCGGACATCCCCAACGACGCGGGGGCGTTCTTCCGCGCGGTGCGCGAGCGCATCCAGGCCGGCACGGAGCCCGCCCAGGCCCTGCGCGCCGAACGCCTGGACTGGCACCAGAAGCAGCCCGGCATCCGGTGGGTGGACAAGGTGCTGCTGTACCAGTAGCCGCGCGGGCCCTCCTACCCAAGACGCCCCTCAGTCGCGCGGGGGCAAGGGCGAAGGCTGGGGCTCCGCGTCGACGTCCCACGTGACATTCGGCTCCGGCAGCGCGAAGGCCTCGAACGAAACAGCGACGCCTCCGTCTGGCGCGGTGAAGCCGTACCACCACCCCACCGGAAGCAGGAGCAGCTCCCCGGGCGACAGCAGCACGTCCAGGCTCAAGGGCGCATCCCCAGGTTCGTCGGAAGCAGCCACGCGCCGCAGCTCGAACGCCGGGACGAGCTGGAGCCGCCGCACCCCATGCACCTGGGCCAGCAGCACGTTGCGCCGCGCGGCCCGCAGCGGGGCCTCCGCCGCTGGCGGGTCCCACCACAGGCGCGGCTCGCACGCCCGAGCCTCCTCCGCTGCATACCCCCGAGGCGACGCCAGGCCGCGCACCAACGGCTCCCACCGGGGTTCATCGAACAGGGGGACGCAGCACGCGTACTTCGCCGCCCGTTCGCCCAACAACGCCGCGACGCGCGCCGGAGTCCACGCCTCCTGCTCGAGCGAAGCACTCCAGTCATGCCGCAGCACCACGGGCAGGTTCTCGAAGTAGTAGCGCTCGAAGAACACGGCGGGCGTCAGCGCCTCGTGGCGCTCCACCCGGGGCGGCCCCTCCGTCTGCTGGAACAGCTCCGAATACACATCCAGCAGGCCCTCCAGCTTGCGCTGCATGCCCACCGCGCGCAGCGCCCCGGCGACGAAGGGCTCTGTCTGCTCCGCCTCCACCGCGCGCCTCGCGTCCTCCGCGCCCACCCCCGCCTTCTCCAGCGCCGCCACCAGCTCCCGTGGCAGCGTGCCGCGCAGCAGGTTCTCCACCAGCCAGCGCCGCCACTCGGGAGTCAGGGGCGAAGGCCCCGCCTGCACGTCGCGCGGCGTCTTCATCGGTGCTCCTCCGGAGGCAGGGGGCCCAACCAGCCCTCGCGCCAGCAGGTGTTGAGGCCAGGTGTCTGCTCGAAGCTCACGAACGTCACGGACAGGCTCGGCTCCAGGGCCCGCAGCGCATGCCACCATCCCACCGGAATGAAGAGCGCGTCTCCCGGCCCCACCTCCACCGTGTGCAGCGCCACGCGGGCGAAGTCCGGGAAGCGCTCCGTGTCCGGCGCCAGCACGTCCACCGCGCTGTAGAAGCCGTTCACGTTGGACATCCACGGCGTCTCCCACGACGGCGCGAGCCACACCTGCTTGCGCCCCCACACCTGGCAGAAGAGGACGTTGAGGTGATCGTGGTGCAGGTTGGACAGCGTCCCCGCGGGCCCCAGCCACACGTGCACGCGGTCCGGCCCGTGCAACTCCGGCTGGATGTAACCCGCGGGCGCGCGCAGGTCCTCCAGCAGTGGCCGGAAGGCGGCGCGCAGGAGCAGGCTGTTGCGCGCCACCAGATACATGTCGTTGCTCGGCGCATCGGCGAAGCCCGCGAGCAACTTCCGCAGCGGCACCTCCCGGCGCAGGAGGTCCGCGTGGAGGTCCGGCAGGTCCTGCGCCTCCCGCCCCGCCATCACCTCCACCGTCTCGTCACCGAAGTGCTCGGCCAGCCACGCGGGCGTCCACCGCTTCCGCGCGGGCCAGTCCTCCATCAGCCCTTCGATGACGACCGGCCGGTTGCGCCGGTAGTAGTCCGTGAAGAACGCGTCTGGAGACAGCCGCGACCGCCGCTCCACCCGCGCCCCGGCAGCCCCCTGCCGTCGCAATCCCGACCGCGCCGCGAGCAACGACTCCAGCAATCCCAGACGCGCCGCGCGCCCGCGTCCGCCCATCACCGCGGGGTGCGCCTCCGCGGAGCGAACCGTTTCCCAGGCGACCTGCGGAGCCACGCCCGCCGCTTCCAGCCGAGCCACCAGCCGCTCATGGGGGACCCCACGCACAAGGTTCTCCGCGAGCCACGTTTTCATTCTGGGGGGAATGGTGGAATTCATCGCCGGACCCCTCGAATCGGGCTGGACCTGTTGGGTTGTCCACATCCACCTAGAGCGGACTCCATGACCACTCCTGCGAACGCACATCTCATCGTCCCGAACCCCCCGCCAGCCCCTAGCGAAGACGAGACGCGCCGGAAGAAGGCCCCCGAGCCGCCCGCGCCCACGCCGCCGCCGCCCACGCCGCCCCTTCCTGAAACGCCGCGAGTCGAAAACATCAACGGCTAGCATCGGCCCAGCCGGGGCACACCTCATCCGGAGGTGTGCCACCGCGCGTTGCCACCCGGCACGTCCAGCGACTGGAACGTCACCGACACGCTCACGTCGAGCGCATGCACCTGGTGCCACCAGCCCACGGGGATGAAGAGCATCTCGCCCGGGCCCAGCACCACCTCGTGCACGTGGGCCGTGGCGAAGCCGGGGAAGCGCGCCAGGTCAGGCGCGGCCGCATCCACCGCGCTCCACACATGCTCGCGGTTGTACACGCGCGGCGTCTCGAAGGACGGAATCAACCAGAAGCGTTTGCGGCCGTGCACCTGGCAGAACAGCACCGAGTCCACGTCATGGTGCAGCGCCGTGCGAGTGCCCGCCGGCCCCACCCACAGCTTGATGCCTCCGGGTGGAGGCTGGGGTTGGAGGAAGCCGGGGGCCGGCTGCACGTCGTCCAACAAGCGGCGCAGCTCCGGCCGCTCCAGCGCGAAGTTGCGCGCGGTGAGGTACAGATCGTTGGTGGGGCCGCCGTGCTCCAGGCGGTGGAGGAAGTCCGCCAGCCGCATCACCGTGCGGCACCCATCCGGTGACAGGTCGTGGTCCGCGCGGGTGTCGCGGCCCGCCATGACCTCCACCTCCACGTCGCCCAGCTCACGCGCCAGCGCCTCCGGCCGCCAGCGCTCCAGGAGCGGCCAGCCCTCCAGGAAGTCCTCCAGGACGACGGGGCGGTGCGCGCGGTAGTAGCGGGCCTGGAACTCGCCTGCGGAGACGCCCCTGCGCCGCTCCACCCCAGCGCGCGCCTGCGCATGCAGCGCCGAGCGAACCTCCAGGAGCGACGCCACCTCCGCCCTCAGCGCCACATGCCGGGCCCCGGCCTCCACCGCCGGGTGCCGGCCAGCGCGCGCCACCTCCGAGCGAGCCTCCTCCGGGGCCACCCCTCCGGCGACCAGCGTCCGGGCCAGCGCCTCCGCCGCCACGCCGCGCAGCAGGTTCTCCGACAGCCACGCATCCCACGCGGGTGACAGGGCCATCGCGCCACTCTAGGCCAGCCGTGAAGCGGCACGGAAAGGGGGGGCTTCCCCCACATGCACCGAAGGCCAGGGCGCCGCCTAGAGGCTCAGCGCGCCCTTGAGGCCCAGCACGATGACGTTGCGCGAGGTCTCGTCGGCGCCGGGGCGGATGAACTGGAAGTTGGGCCGCAGCACGAGCCACGGCGTCGCGTGGAGGCTGTAGTACAGCTCGCCCAGGTACTCCGGCCGGGGCACCAGCACGGTGGGGTCCTGCTGCTGCTTCAGCCGCTGGGCCTCCACGTAGCGCCCGTTGGAGTGCGTGCGCCCCAGCGCGAAGCCCACGTCGTCATCCGCCCGGCCGAAGATGCCGGTGTACCCCAGGCCCAGCGTGTACTGGCTGTCCTGGGCGGACGTGTTCTGGTCCGTGTTCGTCAGGCGCAGGAACACGTTGAGCCCCTGCGCCTTGTTCTCCGCGCCCGCCACGTGGGTCAGCTGCTGGCGCGCGACGAAGTACACGCCATAGCGCCCGTCGCGCTCGACGTCGTCCAGCAGCACGTCGGGCGCGTTGGACGTGTCGTACCAGGCGCCCAGCTTGTAGGTGCCCTCCAGCCGGCCCGCGCTGAACTTCGGCGTCCACGCCAGCTCCAGGGGCAGCATCACGCCCGTCGCCCCGTGGAAGCGCCCCAGGTAGAAGGCCTCGTCCAGGTTGCGCGGGTTGATCTCGTACGCGGACAGCTGCACGTAGGCCACCTTCGCCACGTCCACGCGCAGCCGCGTGCCCCACTGGCTCACCGGCCAGTTGAACCAGTAGTTGCCCACGATGTTGCCCGGCTGCGCGCCGCAGAAGCTCAAGTTCTGGAAGTCGCAGGGGAAGTCCGCCGTGTCCTCGCCAATCGTGACGCGGCCCAGCTTCAGGTGCACCCGGTCGCCCCAGAAGAGCTGCTCGTACCAGAGCTGCGTGAGGCGCCCCACGTTGCCGCGGCCGTACACCTCCTGCACCAGCTGGAGCGTCCCCAGGTCCATGTCCGCGCCCAGGTTGTTGCCGTTGCGGTACGTGAAGGTGAACTGGAAGGTGCCGCCATGGAGGCCCGCCAGCTTCTCCATGTCCAGGCCCAGCTGCGCGTCGAGCTGGCCCGCCTGCCGCAGGGCGTGTCCCTTGCCGCCGCGCGCGTTGTAGGCCAGCTCCGTCACGTAGCGGAGCTGGGTGGAGATGCCCATCTCGAAGAGCAGCCCCCGCGGTCCCCCCAGGCTGTCGGTGAGGCCCGGAGTCATCTTCGTCTCGGAGTCGGCGGCGAACCCTGGCCCCGCGCACAGCAGGACCCACGCCGCCAGCCATCCCACCCAGGACCGTCCCCGCATCGCGACCTCCCCCTCGCACGCCTCGGGGTCCTCAATGGTCACGGCCGCAAGGATGTCCACCTGGGCCTGGGGGCCATCCGTCCCCTACCGGCCACGGCCCCCGCCCTCTTGAAGGGGCCGGGGTGTGGCACGCGACGGAGCGGCCCGCCGGGAGTGTCCTCCACCCGGCGTCGCCGCACCGCCGTCCCCGCTACTTCTGCGGCAGCGGCACCGTGCGCACGTGCAGGTCGCGCAGCTGCTTCTCGTCCACGTCGCCAGGGGCGCCCGTCATCGTGTCCGTGCCCGTCTTCGTCTTCGGGAACGGAATCACGTCGCGCAGGGACTCCGCGCCCGTCAGCAACATCACCAGGCGGTCCATGCCCAGCGCGATGCCGCCGTGCGGAGGCGCGCCGAACTTGAGCGCGTCCAGGAGGAAGCCGAACTTGGTGCGCGCCTCCTCCTCCTGGATGCCCAGCGCCTGGAAGACCTCCGCCTGCACCTTCGGATCATGCAGACGGATGGAGCCGCCGCCGATCTCGAAGCCGTTGAGCACCACGTCGTAGCGGTGGCACTTCACGCGGCCCGGATCCGTCAGCAGGTACTGCACGTCCTCGTCGTGCGGACGGGTGAAGGCGTGGTGCGCCGCCGCCCAGGTGTTCGTCTCCTCGTCGAACTCGAAGAGCGGCGGGTTCACCACCCAGAGGAACCGCCACTGGCCGCCGCTGCCGTACTCGGGGATGAGGCCCAGCTTCTTCGCCACGTGCACGCGCAGGTTCGCCATCACCGTGTGCACCAGCGACTCCCTGCCGAACTGGAACAGGATGAGGTCGCCCGTCTTCGCGTTGCACGCCTGGTTGATGGCCTGCCGCAGCGCCGGGGTGATGGTCTTGGACAGCGGGGACTGGGTCCACTCACCGCCCTCGCCCACCTTCGCGCGCGCCAGACCGCGGGCGCCCGCCTGCTTCGCGAAGTCCTCCAGCTTGTCGCTCTCCGCGCGGGACAGCGCCTTCTCCGCCGGGACGACCATCGCCTTGACGATGCCCTTCTCCTGCACCGCGTCCCACATCATCGGCACGCCGCCCGCGGCGCCGTGCTCGCGGATGACGTCCGTGAGCACCACGTGCTCCAGCCCGAAGCGCAGGTCCGGCTTGTCGTTGCCGTACTTCGCCATGGACTCGTAGAAGTCCATCCGCTGGAACGGCGTCGGGATGTCCAGGCCCAGCACCTCGCCCCACAGCTTCTTCAGCAGCCCTTCGATGATGGTGAAGATGTCGTCCTGGGTGACGAA
The DNA here is from genome assembly GCF_009909145.1 of Corallococcus silvisoli. Classification (NCBI taxonomy): domain Bacteria; kingdom Pseudomonadati; phylum Myxococcota; class Myxococcia; order Myxococcales; family Myxococcaceae; genus Corallococcus; species Corallococcus silvisoli. Next base: position 21,476 of record NZ_JAAAPJ010000026.1, on the reverse strand, counting down.
GCTCATCTCCACGTCGATCTGCGTGAACTCCGGCTGCCGGTCCAGGCGCAGGTCCTCGTCGCGGAAGCACTTCACGATCTGGAAGTACCGGTCGAAGCCCGCGACCATGAACAGCTGCTTGTAGAGCTGCGGGCTCTCCGCCAGCGCGTAGAACTTGCCCGGGTTGAGCCGGCTGGGGACCAGGAAGTTGCGCGCGCCGCCCGGCGTGTACTTGCCCATGAAGGGCGTCTCCAGCTCCAGGAAGCCGTTGCCCACCATGTACGAGCGCGTGAGCGCGTTCATCTTCGAGCGCGTCATCAACGTCTTCTGCAGGGGGCCCCGGCGCAGGTCCAGGTAGCGGTGGGCCAGGCGCTTCTCCTCGGAGGTGTCCACGTTGTCCTCGATGAGGAACGGCGTGGGCTCCGAGCGGTTGAAGATGGTCAGGTCCGAGGCCTTCACCTCGATCTCCCCCGTCTTCATCTTCGGGTTCACGTTCTTGCCGCGCGAGAGCACCTTGCCCTTGATGCCGACGCAGTACTCCAGGCGCAGGTGGCCGGCCGTCTCATGGGCCTCCTTGCTGTCCGGCTCGAACACCACCTGGGTCAGCCCGTCGCGATCCCTCAGGTCGATGAACACCGCGCCGCCGTGATCGCGGCGATTGTGCACCCAGCCGAAGAGGACCACCTCTTCGCCAACGTTCGCGGCCGTGAGTTGACCGCAGGTATGGGTACGCTTGACCTCGGAGATGAACGGAACTGCCATGGGGACCGCCTGCGTTTGGTTCGGGAGAGAAGGCCGGGCACCATAGCGGATCGTGGAAACGACGCGTCAAGGAATCCATGGCTCACGCCCCGCTGCGTCCACCCCTGGATCCTCCTCGGAAGATGGGCATTGGAGCAGGCAAGGCGGCCCATCCCCGCAACCCTGCGCCGGCTTCCGGGTTGATGGGGGCATGCAGGGGGACCAGGAGATCCGTCGCAGGTCCGGGGGCATGGCCGCGTGCGCCCGCGCCGGGCTCGTGTTGTGGGCATTGTGGGGGCCGGGGACCGCCGCCGGGGCGGAGCGCGCGGACAGCTCGCTCACGCTCGAGGCGAGCGCCGGCCACGGCGATGCCCTCTGGAGCCTGCTGGGGGATGTGGGCGTGGGCGAGGCGACCTACCTCACGCTCGGCTACACCGGGGCGCGGCCGGAGTCCGGCACCGCCGCCACCCACCAACTCTCCGTCGGCGTGGATCACCTGGCGGGCGACCACTGGCTCGTGTCTGGCGCCGTCAGCGTGGGCCTGGGCAAGGGCTCCGACACGGAGCTGACCCCGGAGTACCCCCGGCTCGACATCCCTGGCCTCACCGCCCGGACGGGCTACAGCAGCCAGTCCTTGCAGCTGGGGGCGGCCTGGGACTCCGCCGGCTTCGCCACCTGGGAGTACGGCCTGGACGCGGGCCTGGGCGTCAGCCGCTACCCGCTGCGCCGCCAGCTCCTCACCATCGCCGGCGACACCCGGAGCGTGCGGTACGCGCAGGAGGACATCCTCTGGGCGGCCCGGCCCACCCTGGGGGGCCGGCTCATCTGGGACGCCCGCTGGGAGCTGGGCCTGCGCGGGGGCTTCTCCTTCTACAGCGAGGACCCGCTCACCGCGGGCCAGTTCACCGACGCGGAGACGGCGACCCTGGAGGCCCAGCTGGAGAGCAAGGTCGCCACCCGGAAGCTCCTGGCGCGCCTGCGCCGGCGGCAGCTGCGCGACCTGGGCACGGCCGTGACCCGGCGCCTGGAGGAAGTCAACGCCGGCACCGGCTTCCCCTCCGCCCCCGCCCGCTTCGACGTGAAGCCGTCCCTCACCTGGCGGCTGGGCCCCGCGCTGCGCGGCCAGCTGTCCTACGCCTTCACCCGGTACGTCCCCACCCAGGGCGTGGCCCATGTGGTGGCCACCCGGTGGACGGTGCGCCTGGGGGAAACGGTGCGGATGTGGGCCTCCGTGGCCCTCCAGCGGGACGTCCCGGAGGACGGCCCGGCGGAGTCCTCCGGACTCCTGACACTCGGAGGGGAATACACGTTCTGAGCGGTCCGGAGTAAAACGGCGTCATGCTCCGAACAGTCATCACCGCCGCCGTCGGGCTGACCCTGGCCGCCGGCTGCGCGCCGGACAGCGAGGCCCCCGTGCGGGTCTCCGTCCTCGCGCGCTCCAGCAACGGCCAGTACGTCCCCACTCAGGTCGAACTCACCACCATCGAGGACATCGTCGGCCTGAAGGGCAGCGTCGGCGACCTCCAGGGTGGCGCTCGCATCGTCATCGACGCGAACGACCCCGCGCTCCAGAACGCCACGGTCGACACCCTCGAGGATGTGCTGCTCAAGAAGACCGGCCACGACGTGAAGGCCAGCTACATCAGCCAGAAGGACCCGACGACGGGCCAGGACGTCCTCTGGCCGGCGGACTTCCACTCCTGGAACATGGTGACCTCGTATTACAACCTCGAGCGCGCCAACGAGTACTTCCGCACCGTCGCCAACGTGAAGGTGGCGTCGTTCGAACCGACGCCCAGGCTCTACTACTTCCCGGAGTTCATCCAGGCGCAGTCGAGCAAGGAGCCGGCGCGCGACAACGCCATCTTCTACCCGGTGCTCCAGTCCTTCCTGGTGCTGCCGTTCGATCAAATCCAGCGCGCCCCCCTGCCGCTCAACGCGGCGGTGATGGCGCACGAGTACTCGCACCTGGTCTTCAACCGGCTGGCGTACGCCACCCAGTCGCTGCCCGTGTCGCTGTCCACCTGGTCGGCGGAGAGCCCCAGCCCGGGCGCCAACGTGCTCAAGTCCTTCGACGAGGGCCTGGCGGACTACCACGCCTACGGCGCCACCTGCCGCAGCCCCAGCGGGTGTGATCCGCGCTTCCTCGCGTCCTCCTTCGACGGCGGCCCGTTCTCCGCGGTCACGGACGCGCGCGACCTGTCCAATGGCAACCGGTGCATGAGCGCGCTGCTGTACAACAGGCTCTACGGCCTGGACGTGGGCTCCTTCTCCGGCGAGGGCAGCGAGTACCAGGTGGGCACGCTGCTGGCGACCGCGCTCTACCAGGCGGGCCGCTCCAGCGGGCAGGAGGCGCAGCTGCAGCGCGCCATCGTCTCCGCGTACTACGACACGGACCCCTCGAACCCGGGCATCTATCAGCTCAGCCAGCTCGTGTTGGGCAACCAGTCGCTGTTCACGCTGGCCGTCCCCGCCAGCGCCATCATCTCGCACATCACCGACCTGGAGCTGCGCAAGGCCGTCTGCAACGAGTTCATGGATCACCTGCAGATCCCGCGCGCTGACCTCATCGGCGACAACCTCTGCCCGCCCAGCACCGCGGGCGGCACCACCTGCCCCAACATCTTCCAGTGAGGCCCGCTCCCTTGAACACCTGGCTCAAGGCCTGCCTCGCTGGCGGCCTGCTCCTCGCCCCCGCCGCGCTCGCCCAGAGCGCGGACGACGACGACCCCTACGCCTACCCGGAGGACGTGGCGGACCGCAACGCCAAGAAGGCCCAGAAGGACGACGACGACGCCTACGACCGACGCCGCAAGCTGGTGGACGAGACGGACGAGTTCCGCGAAGCCGCCGAGCGGGAGAACGACGACGGCTTCCATCGCATGGCCCGCCTGGACGACCCCAACCTGGGCGTCGCGGTGGAGCTGGTGGGCGGACTGTTGATGGTGGACAGCGCCCGCGGCGACTTCTCCGACAACCGCCCCGGCCTGGGCGTGCGCGCCACCTGGGAGTTCGGCCGCTCGCTCATCACGGAGAACGAGACCCTGCGCGAAGCCCTCTTCGCGGACCTGCGCTGGCTCTACGGCAGCCTCAGTGACGGCACGGAATTCATCAAGGGGGACACGCGGCTTCACTACTTCACGCTCGCGCCCGCCTGGTTGTTCCGCTTCGGGGACTCGCCCTTCGGCTTCTACCTGCAGGCAGGCGCCGGCCTCGCCTACCAGAACACCGGCATCACCATTGGTGAGAACGAGACCAAGGTGAACGGCCTCAAGCCCCTCATCCAGTACGGCGTCGGCCTGCGCGGGCGCCCCGCCCTGTCGCGCTCGCTGCACCTCACCTTCCGACTGGAGGCCATGGGGCTGCGCCGAGGCTACGCCAACGACATCTTCCTGGGCGCCAGCGCCGGCGTCGGCTTCTAGAACGCCCCGGATGAACCTTGGCCCCCGCTCCCTTCCCCGCCGGGGAGCGGACGCGGGGGTTGAACTTTCTTCTCACTCCATGCCCTGGCCTTGCTCCCTCGGATTGGCGGTGCCAGGAGACGCTTCCCTGGCATGCCCCCTGCTTACGTCGCCGGGGGTTGGGGGAGTCAGGGCGCCGGAGGGAGGTGGACCGTGAAGGGTGAGCACGAGCAGCGGCAGGGCGGCAAGCACTGGGATCCCGTGTGCGGCAGGCACCTGGAAACGCCAGAAGGCCACCCCTCGTCGGAGTACAAGCGGCGGCGGTACTTCTTCTGCTCGGAGGGCTGCCGCTCCGCCTTCGAGCGCCAGGCGGAGCGCTTCCGCCTCAACGAGTTGGCGCGGGCCGGGGCGTTGATGTCGCCCGGCCGGGTGCGCTGGGGCCTCGCGTAGCGCGGACATCGCCCCGGGGCTCCAGAAGCCCCAGGGGGATGCATCAGGCGGCCTGACGCACGTCCTTGAGGCGCAGGGACAGCTTGCGCTGCCCCCGGAAGGTGTCGAAGCCGGCCTGGAAGGCCAGGTCCACCGGCCCCTCCACCAGCGACACGCGATCCGCCATGCCGAAGCCGATGGCGTCCAGCTCCGGCGCGTCCAGCAGGGCGAGCTTGAGGTGGCCCGCGCCGCTGACACCGGACTTGGCGGGCAGCACGCGCGGCCGGGCCGTCTGGCCGCGCAGCACCAGCACGGGCTCCGGGTTGCCCTGGCCGAAGGGCCCCAGCCGCTGGAGGGACTCCACCGCCGTCGCGTCCAGGTCGCGGGGATTCACCACCGCGTCCACGCGGCAGCGCGGAATCAGGTCCTCGGGCGTCAGGCGCTGCTGGGCGATCTTCGCGAAGGCTTCACGGAAGGCGGGCAGTTGCTTCGCGTCCACGGTGAGGCCGGCGGCGTGCTTGTGCCCGCCGTAGCGCGTGAGCAGGTCCGCGCAGCCGGTGAGCGCGTCGTACAGGTGGAACGCCTCGATGCTGCGCGCCGAGCCCTTCCCCACGCCGTCCTTCACGCCCACCATCACCGTGGGCCGGTGGAAGCGCTCCACCACGCGCGACGCGACGATGCCGATGACACCGGGGTGCCAGCCCTCGTCGTAGAGCACGAAGCCGCGCGCGTCCCGGTGCTCCTCCGCCTGCGCCAGCGCCTGCGTGAGGATGCTGCTCTCGATGCCCTGGCGCTCCGCGTTCGCCCGGTCCAGCACCTGCGCCAGCGAGCGCGCCGTCTCCACGGAGTCCGCGCACAAAAGCTGGAGCCCCAGCGACGCGTCATGCAGGCGGCCCGCCGCGTTGATGCGGGGCCCCAGGCGGAAGCCCACCTGCCCCGCGGTGACGGCGGCATCCGGCTCCAGGCCGGCCACCTCCTTCAGCGCGCGGATGCCGGGGCGGCGGCCCTGGGAGAGCTCCTGGAGGCCGTGCGCCACGAGGATGCGGTTGGCGCCGGTGAGCGGCACCACGTCCGCCACGGTGGCCAGGGCCACCAGGTCCATCAGCGCCTTGAGGTTGGGCTCCTTGCGCGTGGCGAAGAAGCCGTCATCGCGCAGGCGCTTGCGCAGCCCCATGCAGAGGTTGAAGGCCACACCCGCGGCGCACAGCACCTTGGTGGGGTACTCGCAGCCGGGCTGATGCGGGTTGAGCACCGCCGTGGCGGGCGGCAGCGTGGGCGGCACCGTGTGGTGGTCCACCACCACGACGTCCAGGCCCATCTCCTTCGCGCGCGCGATCTCCGCCACGGAGGTGATGCCGCAGTCCAGCGTCACCAGCAGGCGCGTGCCGTCCTGCGCGATGCGCTCCACCGCGCCCAGGTTGAGGCCGTAGCCCTCGTCCAGCCGGTGGGGGATGTACGTGGCGGGGGTGGCGCCCAGCTCCTTGAGGAACAGGTACATGAGCGAGGTGGAGGACACGCCGTCCACGTCGTAGTCCCCGTAGAGCGTCACCTTCTCTTTGAGCCGCACGGCGCGCAGCACGCGCTCCACCGCGGGGCCCATGCCCTTCATCCGGAACGGGTCCGGCAGGTCCGCCAGCCGGTCCGACAGGAAGGCCGATGCCGCCTCGGGCGTGCGGTAGCCCCGGTGGAGCAACACCCTTGCCGCCAACGGGTGCAGCGACAGCTCACCCGCAAGCGAACCCACCTCCTGCTCGACGACGTCTGGAAGCAACCACCGCATGGAAGAAGACAGTACCTCAGACGTCCGACCAAGGCAGTCCAACCCGACCACTCACACCACCCTCCTGCACGTCCGTTCAGACACACACTCGGCTGCCTTCCCGCCGTCCACCTGCACCGCGGGTGCGCGGTGCCCGGCCCCCAGGCCGCACCCGTCGGCGTGCGCGGCACGTCCCGCGTCCTCGACGACGAGGACTTCACGCATCGGCACCGCACCGGAGCGCGCCCCTCACGCGGAGCGCGAGCGTCGAGCACGCCGGCCTCGCGCGAAAAAGTGAAGGGCCCTCGCTCCCACGGATGGGAGGAGGGCCCTCGTCACTTCAAGGCGTCACGAACCGGGACGGCTTCAGGCCGCCTTCGCCTCGTGCTTGGTGCCCGAGTGGCCCTCGCGGGAGTGCGCGCGCTCGTCCAGCCAGATGACCACCGGGCTGGCGATGTACACGGACGAGTACGTGCCCACGAGGATGCCCACCAGCATCGCCATGGCGAAGTCGAAGATCTCGCCCACGCCGAAGATGAGCAGACCGATGAGCGACAGCGCCGTCACGCCGGAGGTGAGGATGGTGCGGCCCAGCGTGTCGTTGACCGCGATGTTGATGACCTCCGGCAGGGGCTTGCCCTTGTACTTGGCCATGTCCTCGCGGATGCGGTCGTAGATGACGATGGTGTCGTTCACCGAGTAGCCCACGATGGTGAGCAGCGCGGCGATGGACGTGAGGTTGAACTCGCGCCGGCTCACCAGGTAGTAGCCCGCCACCATGATGACGTCGTGGAGCATGGCCAGCAGCGCGCCCGGGCCGAACTTGAAGTCGAACCGGAATGCCACGTAGATGAGGATCGCGACCATGGAGTACACGAGCGCCATCACGCCGCGGTTGCGCAGCTGCTTGCCCACCTGCGGGCCCACGTAGTCCACGCGGCGCTGCTCGAAGTTGGGCTTGTCCAGACCGGCGCTCAGCGCGGCGAACACCTTGTCCGCCATGCCGCTCGCCACGACCTGGTAGTCGTAGCCCGTGCCGCCCTGGTTCGCGCCCAGGTCACGCACCTCCTGCACGCCGATGCCCGCGCCCTCGACCGCCTTCTTCACGGCCTCCACGGACATGGGCTTCACGGAGCGGAAGTTGACGATGCCGTTCGCCATGTCGGCGTAGACATTGCGCGTCTCGCCCAGGCCCTGGATGGCCGCCTTGGCGTGCTCCGCGTTCTCCTCGGTGAGCTGCGTGACGCCGCCCATGCGCAGGAGGAAGGAGTTCTCCTCGGCCGCGCCCACGCCCTGGACGCTGACGTCGTGCAGGCCGCCGGCCTGCGCGCGCTCGCGCACCTGCTCCGCGGTGGTGGGCGTGTCGTACTTCAGCTCCACCACCGTGCCGCCGGCGAAGTCCACGCCGAAGTTGAACCCCACCGCGGCGATGCCCACGATGATGGCCAGGTTCAGCAGGGTGGAGATGAAGAGGGCCGGCTTGCGCTTGCCGATGAAGTCGAAGTTCGTCTTGTGCTTGAGAATCTGCATGGCGGGTTCCCGTGGCGCCTGGGCCGGTTAGACGGACACCGACTGCGCGTTACGGCCGTGGACGAAGTAGGTCGTGATGACGCGCGTCACGACGATGGACGTGAACAGCGACGCCAGCAGGCCCACGATGAGCGTGGTGGCGAAGCCGCGGACCGGGCCCGTTCCCGTGAAGAACAGGATGAAGCCCGCGATGAGCGTCGTCACGTGCGCGTCGAAGATGGTCCAGAAGGCGCGGTCGTAGCCCTGGTCCACCGCCGCGCGCGCGGACTTGCCGTGGGACAGCTCCTCGCGGATGCGCTCGTTGATGAGCACGTTCGCATCCACCGCGATGCCCAGCGTGAGCACGAAGCCCGCGATGCCCGGCAGCGTCAGCGTGGCGTTGAAGAACGCCAGACCCGCCAGGATGAGCAGGCCGTTGAGCAGCAGCGCCACGTCCGCGATGAGGCCGGACTTGCGGTAGTACACCGCCATGAACACCACGACGAGCGCCAGGCCCACCAGCGCGGCCAGGCTGCCCTTCTTGATGAGCTCGTCGCCCAGCGTCGCGCCCACCTGACGGATTTCGCCCACCGTCACCGGCGCGGGCAGCGCGCCCGCCTTGAGCACCAGCGCCAGCGTCTGCGCCTCGCCCAGCCACTCCTCGAAGCTGCGCGCGCCGGCGCGGCCCATGGTGATGCGCGCCCGGCCGCCGCCAATCTTCTCGTTGATGCGCGGGGCGGTGTGCACGTTGTCGTCCAGCACGATGGCCATCCGGCGGCCCACGGCGGCCTCGGTCAGCTTCTCGAACTCACGCGCGCCGGCCGGATCGAACGCCAGGTTCACCTCCGGCTCGTTCATCTGGCTGACGGACGCATCCGCGCCGGACAGGCTCTCGCCCGTGAGCGGCACGTTCTTGTCCAGCAGGTAGCTGCGGTAGGACAGGCAGTCGTTCTTCTTCACCGGGTTCGCCACGCACTGGGTCACGACGTCGCGGCCCTCCGGCGTCTTGTCCTTCGCGTACGCCAGCAGCGCCTCGCGGTTGGGCGAGGACAGCTGCGGGAAGCCCTCGTCATCCACCAGCGTGATCTTGCTGTCGGCCGGAGGCGGGTGCTGCTGGAACATCTGCGCGAACACCTGCGGGTTGGTGTCGTCCACCATCCGGAACTCCAGCTGCGCGGTGGTGCCCACCAGCTCCTTGGCCTGTTCCGGGTTGCTGCGGCCGGGCAGCGAGATCTGGATGGAGTCCGTGCCCAGCTTGCGCACGTCCACTTCCGCCACGCCCCACTTGTCGATGCGGCGGCGGATGACGAGCATCGCCTGGTCCACGGCCTCATCGCGGAAGCGGTTCACCTGGCCCTCGTCCGGCTTGAGCACCAGCGTGCCGCCGTTGCGCGAGTCCAGGGAGAAGTCGGTGAAGGTGGCCAGGACCTCCTTCTGGATGGCGTCCATGGTCGCCGGGTCCTTCGCGGTCAGCGTCAGCTGCAGCCGCTCCGGATCCGTGTCCGCCGTCACCTCGCCCAGCTTCTTGTCGTTGACGTACGTGGCGATCTGCTGGCCGCGGCGCTCGGTGCGCTTCTGCAGGGCCGTCTTGGTGTCCACGCGCATGACCATGTGGATGCCGCCCTGCAGGTCCAGCCCCAGGTTGAGGCGGTACCTGGCCGGGGGCGCCCACTTGGGCAGCCGCTGCTCCAGCACGGCGATGTTGTTGCGCTCGGAGCGGTCCAACACCACCAGCGAGTAGTACGTCGGGACGAGGAACCAGAACGTTCCCAGCGTCACCGCGACAATCATTCCGAACTTCCACCACCAGCCGCGGTCCATTACTTCTCCTCCTTCTTCTCGGCGGGGGTCGTCGCCGGGGCCCCGGCCACCGGAACGGACCCCTTCGCACTGACAGCCGACTTCAGCACGCGCACGCGCACGCCGCTGGCCACTTCCACCGTCACGGTGGTGTCATCCACTTGATGGATGCGCCCGAGGATGCCGCCCTGCGTCACGACGTCATCCCCCTTCTTCAGCCCCGCGAGCAGGGCGCGGTGCTCCTTGAGCTGCTTCTGCTGGGGGCGGATCATCACGAAGTACATGATGGCGACCAGCACGGCGAGGAAGCCAAAGGTCCCCAGGGGAGAACCGGCCCCGGCCTGCGCGAGAATCAGGAAACTGTCAGCCACACACTGCCTCGTCGTTTGAGAGGGAGGACTCGGAAAGCGCGCCCCGACCCGGCGGACGGGTGGGGGCAAATCATCCGAAAGGGTGGCCTCTTAGCAAGGGCGCCCCATGTGAGCAAGTGAACGCCGGAAGCGTGGCAAAGCCTCTGGCCGCTCACCGGCCGCCTTTGCGCTCGGCTTCCTGAGCGTGGGCCCGGGCCCGGAAGTCCCGGGCGAACGCCGCGAAACGGTCCTCGGCGATGGCCCGGCGCACCTGGGCCATCAGGTCCAGGAAGTAGTGCAGGTTGTGCAGCGTGTTGAGCCGCATCGCGAGGATTTCCCCCGCCGCGAAGAGGTGGCGCAGGTAGGAGCGGCTGAACGTGCGGCAGGTATAGCAGGAGCACGCCGGGTCCACGGGACGCGGGTCCCTGGCGTATGCCGCGTTCCGGATGACCAGCTTGCCCTCCGAGGTGAAGAGCAGGCCGTTGCGCGCGCACCGCGTGGGCAGCACGCAGTCGAACATGTCCACGCCGTGCTCCACGCACGTCACCAGGTCCAGCGGCGTGCCCACGCCCATGAGGTAGCGCGGGCGGTCGCGGGGCAGGAGCGGCGCGGAGTAGGCCACGCCCGCGTGCATCGCCTCGGGCGCCTCGCCCACGGAGTAGCCGCCCAGCGCGTAGCCGGGCAGGTCCACCGCGCACACCTCCTCCGCGTGGCGCTTGCGCAGGTCCTCGTGGAGGCCGCCCTGTACGATGCCGAACAGCGACGAGCGCTCCCGGCTCCACGCCTTCACGCACCGGTGCAGCCAGCGCGTGGTGCGGGCCAGGGACTTCTCCAGGTAGGCGCGGTCCTCGGTGGACGGGGGGCACTCATCGAACGCCATGATGATGTCCGCGCCCAGCGTCTCCTGGATGGCGATGGAGCGCTCCGGCGACAGCGAGTGCCGGGAGCCGTCCAGGTGCGACTGGAAGGCGGCGCCCTCCTCCGTGATCTTCCGCTTCTCCGACAGGCTGAACACCTGGAAGCCGCCGCTGTCCGTGAGCATGGGGCGGTCCCAGGAGATGAAGCGGTGCAGGCCGCCCATCTCTCCGATGAGCGGCTCTCCCGGGCGCAGCATCAGGTGATAGGTGTTGCCCAGGATGATCTGCGCCTCCAGGGCGAGCAGGTCGTCCGGGCCCACGCCCTTGACGCTGCCCACGGTGCCCACGGGCATGAAGATGGGCGTCTCGATGGGGCCGTGGGGCGTGTGCAGCCGGCCGCGGCGGGCCTGGGTGCCGGCGTCCTCGTGCAACAGCTCGAAGCGCACCAGCCCCGGGGGCACGCGGGTATCGCCCTTCTCCTTGCGCTGCTCGTCGACCACGGCACTCACTCCTTCACCAACATGGCATCGCCGTAACTGAAGAACCGGTAGCCCGCGCGCACGGCCTCCTGGTACGCGGCGAGCGTGCGCTCCCGGCCCAGGAGCGCGCTCACCAGCATCACCAGCGTGGAGCGCGGCAGGTGGAAGTTCGTGAGGAGCACGTCCACCTGGCGGAAGACATAGCCGGGGCGGATGAACATCGCCGTCTCCCCGGGCCCGGCCCTCAGCCGGCCCGTCTGGGGGTCGGTGGCGGACTCCAGCGTGCGCACCACCGTGGTGCCCACCGCGACCACCCGGCGGCCCTCCGCCTTCGCGCCGTTCACGGCGGCGGCCGTGGCCTCCGGCACGGTGAAGCGCTCCGGGTGCATGTGGTGCTTGTCCAGCACCTCCTCGCGCACGGGGAGGAAGGTGCCGGGCCCCACGTCGAGCGTCACCTCCACGCGCCCCACGCCCTTCGCCGCGAGCCGCGCGAACACGTCCTCGGTGAAGTGCAGCCCGGCGGTGGGCGCGGCCACGGCGCCGGACGCGCGGGCGTACACGGTCTGGTAGCGCTCCGCGTCCGCGGCGCCGGGCTCGCGGGTGATGTACGGCGGCAGGGGCAGCCGGCCCGCGGCCTCCAACAGGCTGGCGAGCGACGCGCCCGGGGCCGCATGGAAGCGCACCCGGTACTCCCCTCCCCCCAGGGCCTCCAGGACCTCGGCGGACAGGCCTCCGGCGAAGGTGACGGACTGGCCGGGCTTGAGCCCCTTGGACGCCTGCCCCAGGCAGACCCAGTCGAGCGATTCGGGCGCGCCGCCCAGCGCGGCGGAGGTGAGCGTCGCGGCCGCGGCGGGCCGGACCACCAGCAGCTCCACGCGGCCTCCGGTGCCGCTCTTCTGGCCCAGCAGGCGAGCGGGGATGACGCGCGCGTCGTTGAGCACGAGCAGGTCGCCCTCGCGAAGCAGGTCCACGAGGTCGGTGAAGTGCTGGTGGCTCCAGGCGCCGGTGGCACGGCTGACGACCATCAGGCGCGACGCGTCCCGGTGGGGCAGCGGGGCCTGGGCGATCTGCGCCTCGGGGAGCTCGAAATCGTAGTCGGAGAGGAGGGACGACACGGGGTCAGCGCTTGTAGCAGCCCCCGCGCCGCCTGGGGAACCCATCCAGAGCGGTCAGTAGAGCTGCTGGAACTCGGCGCCCGGGTAGTAGTGGGAGAGGATTTCCCGGTACGTCCGGCCCTGGTCCGCGAAGGCCTTGGCGCCCCACTGACACAGGCCCGCGCCATGGCCGAACCCACGGCCGGTGAACACATAGTCCTTGCCGGACGCCTCCACGTCGAAGTCCAGGCTCTTGAGGCGCGTGTAGCCCAGCTTCCGCCGGAACAGCACGCCGTCCACCACGGTGCCGTCCTTCAGCGTCACGCGGGTCACCCGGTGCGTGGACGTGCGGCCGGTGACGCGCAGCCCCTCCGGGGAGGACTTCAGGGCCTTGCGCAGCTCGGCTTCGGAGAGGGTCGCGGACCAGCGGCTGGCGGGCAGCTTTCCGCACGGGCAGTCGACGGGCCTGAGGTACGGCAGGTTCCGCTGCAGGGCGTCCTGGCCGGACTCCGTGTGGCCGCCGCAGGAGGCGTGGAAGTACGCCTCGATGGGCGCCAGGTCGTACGTCAGCACCTCGCCGCGGGTGGCCTCGACGGCGGCGCGCGTCTTGGCGTCCTCGCGGTTCACCCCGCCGTACACCTGGTGGAGCACGCTGCTGCCCATGTGGAAGGCGGCGCCGTAGGAGTCCAGCTTCTTCTGGAGCGCGTAAGTGCGCGCGGCGACGGCCTGGGCCTTGAGCGCCTCCAGGGGAAACGACACGGGCATCTCGCTGCCCAGCACGGCGGCGAGGTAGTCCTCCAGCGGGATGACGTTGATGAGCTGGAGGCTGTCCCGGTAGAGGCGCACGACGACGTCGCCGCGGACCTGCGCGCTGCCGGCCTTGAGGGGCTCGTTGCCGGGCCCGCCCGCGTCGGAGGCCTCCATGCCGCCTCGGAAGCGGATGGCGTCGCCAATGACGGGGGCCCCGTTGACCTCCAGCCGCCCATTGCGGCGGCGCACCTGGGCCTGACCGGCGGTGATGGCGACGAAGGCACCGTCTTCGGCATCGGGTCCGAAGCCCAGGCCGCGCCCGCTGACGCGCACCTCGTCTCCGGGGTCGTCCATGGCAATGCGCATCGTCTCCACGGCGGACGCCCGCGACGACACGAGCAGGAGCAGCAGCAATGCCACACGTTGCAACATGGTTGAACAGTCTAGGGGCGGGGCGATCCGCCTCAAGAAATCGGCCGGGGGCCCGGACGCGCCGGGGCGGATGAGGCCGCGAAATCCCCCGGCGGATGGCGCAAAATGGAGCCCCGAATGACCCCCTCCGTCCCCGATGCCGCCCGCCTCCCCCCCGAGGCCCTGGTCGCGGCCCTGCGCGAGTTGGAGCCCCGCGCGTCCGCCGTGCTGGTCCGCCGGCTCGTGGAGCGCCGCCCGCTCGAGGAGTGCGCGACCTGGTACGGGATTTCGAGCGACGCCTTCTCGGTGCTCCTGTTGCGAGCGGGCGTGGAGCTAGCCCGGCAGGCGGGGCAGCCCGCGAGGCCTCCGGAGAGCGCGGAGGAGGCCGCCGCCTGGGAGCGCATGCTGGCCGCGGCCGTGGAGCGAGACACCGCCCCTGTTCCGGTCGCGCTCGCCCCGGTGGCCCAGCTGTGCCGGCGGATGCATGAAGCAGGGCCGCAGGTGGAGGCCGCGCTGGCCCAGGCCGCGCAGGCGGACGCGGACTCCCCCCGAAGGGCCCGGGAGGAATGGCTGCGCCGGCTGGCCGTGGCCGCGCTCCTGGCCCTGACGGCCTGGCTGTATTGGACCCGGCCCCCGGAGCCAGACCCCAGACCCGAGCGCCGCATGCGCTCACCGGAACGACGCTGACCCCGGGCCCACGCCCTCCACGGTGAGCGCCCCCCACTTCCCCAGGACCCGTTCTCCATTGCCGAACCCAGCCGAGGGAGTGGGCGACTGGACGCGGCCCGGAGCGGGCGCATATGGGTAGGGCATGCGAGCGACCCGGTCGTGGATGGCCCTCTTCGTCTTGGTGGGATTCGCGCTGACGGGCTGCGCGAAGCACGTGGACACGCGGGTGGCCGGAGATGACGACGCGGCCATCGACGGCATCGAGGCGCGCCTCGACGAGCTCCGGGCACGCGAGCAGGAAGACAACATGAGCTGCGCGGAGCAGTGCGACGTCTCCGCGAAGACCTGCGCGACGGCGGAGCGGCTCTGCGGGCTCGTGGACCGGAACGCGGACCGCGACGACCTGCCGCCGCGTTGCGCCAAGGCACGCGAGCAGTGCGCGGGCGCCGGAGACGGCTGCACCCGCTGTCAGGCCCCCTGAGCTGGCGCGCGGCGAAGAACCGCCCACCGGGAGGCGCTCGCCCATGCGTCCCCTCGGGCTCCATGCCTATGATGGGTCCGATTGAGGAGCCTCCCCATGATCCCCCGTCTCTCGTTGATGCTCACTGCCTCGTCGCTGGTGCTGGCGACCCCTGCCTTCGCGGAGGAGGAAGGACTGACGCCGGAGAAGGTGGCCGCCATCCAGCGAGATGAGGCCGCGGCCCAAGCCAAGGTGAACGCCGAGTACGGCGACCGCAAACCGTCGGAGATGAGCAACGAGGACCGCGGCAAGTCCATCCGCGCCCAGCAGGAGGAGGCGGCCAAGGTCATGGAGAAGCACGGCGTCTCCGCGAAGGAGTACGCGGGCTACACGGCCCGGATGACGCCCGAGGACAACCAGCGCGTCGCCAACGAGTCCAAGCGGCTCGACGACAAGGCCAAGGCGGAGAAGGAAGCCGAGGCGAAGAAGCGCAAGGGCGACGGAGAGGTCCACATCCAGCAGGGCTTCAGCGACGCGGACCCCGTGGAGCTCGAAGCCGAGGAGGGGGCGGACCCCGTCGTCGATGTCGACTCCAAGCTGGAGACCGCGCCGGCCGTGGACATCGGTGACACGGGCGGCACCCCGCACTCGGCCCCCGGCCGGAAGGCGTCCAAGTCGGGCTCCAAGCGCGGCAAGTAGCTCCCAGCGCGCGCCAGGACTTCGGGGCCGTCAGCGACCCGCGGCGCGCAGCTCCCGCGCCCGGGCCTGCCACACCTCGTCGTACGGGCAGGAGCAATCCGTCTCTTCGGGCTCGGGGTAGGCGTACGTCTGCCCCTTGTAGTTGCGGAACAGCGTCTCCCGCTCGCCCCGTTCGATGACGTAGTCGGGCTGGAGCGTGACCTTCCCTCCCCCGCCGGGCAGGTCCACGGCGAGGTGCGGCACCGCGAGCCCGCTGGTGTGTCCGCGCAGCTGCTGGAGGATCTCCAACCCCTTGGCGATGGGCGTGCGCAGATGCTCGCACCCCTCCGCCACATCCATCTGGTGCAGGTAGTACGGACGCACGCGGCTGCGCAGGAGCACGTGCGACAGCTCCTTGATGATGCGCGCATCCGAGTTGAGCTGCCGCATCAGCACCGCCTGGTTCTCCACCGGCACGCCATGGTCCACCAACCGCTCGCACGCCTCACGGGCCTCGGGCGTCACTTCCTTCGGGTGGTTGAAGTGGGTGATGACGTAGACGGGCGCGTAGCGGCGCAGCAGGCGCGCCAACGAATCCGTGACCCGCATGGGCAGCACCACCGGAACGCGCGTCCCGATGCGGATCATCTCCACGTGCGGAATCTCGCTCAGCGGCGCGAGCAGCGACTCCAGCCGCTCCTCGCTCAGCAGGAACGGATCGCCCCCGGAGATGAGCACGTCGCGCACCTCGGGGTGGTTGCGCACATAGTCGATGCCCCGGCGCATCTGATCCTTGGTGAGCTCCGCCTCGCCGCCCTTGGTGATGCGCCGCCGGGTGCAGTGCCGGCAGTAGACGGAACACGTATCGATGGCCAGGAACAGCACCCGGTCCGGATACTTATGGATGATGCACTCCTCCGGGCGCGTCTTGTCCTCGCCGAGCGGATCCTCCAGCTCCCCGGGCCGCACCCGCGCCTCGGCACGCACCGGGATGGACTGCATGCGCACCGGGCACGACGCGTGGTCGGGATCGATGAGCGACAGGTAGTAGGGGCTGATGCCCACGCGGAACAGCGAGGACGTCTCCTGCACCCCGGCGCGCTCCTCCGGGGTCAGGCGCACGTAGCGCTCCAGTTGCTCCAGGTTGCGCACCGAATGCCGCTGCTGCCAGCGCCAGTCGCCCCACTCCGCGTCGGTCGCGGAGGGAAACAACCGGGCCCGCCCCTCCGCGCTGAGCGAGGGACGGGTGAACAAGGGCGCCAGCGCGCCCGCGGAGGAATCCATCACGCGGCCTTGGGCTGCTCCCGCCACCACGCCTGACCGGACTCCGGCAGCGTGTCGATGGGATCGTAGTACTCGTACTTCCGATCAAGTGCGTCGGCGTCGTTCGCCTCGACGCTCGTGCGGTAGTTCTTGGTCCAGTAGGAGATGCCGCGCTCGCGGTCGTACTCCGACACCTGGTGGATCCACCGCTTGCCCACGAACGGCACGTCACACACGATGCGCGGCGTGGCGAAGCCCGGCATGTACCCCATGATGTCGTGCTGGAGCTTCTGCGCCTGGGCCACCGACAGCCGCCAGTGCTCGCTGTTGGGGATCATGTCGCACATGTAGAAGTAGTACGGCAGGATCTTCGCGTGGTCGAGCAGCGTGAAGCACAGGTCCAACAGCGCCTTGGGACTGTCGTTCACGCCGCGCAGCAACACCCCCTGGTTGCGCACGTCGCGGAAGCCCATGTCGAGCAGCTTGCGCACGGCCTTGCCCACCAGCGGCGTGAGCTGCTGCGCGTGGTTGACGTGCGTGTGCAGCGCCAGGTCCACGCCACGGTCCACGGCCTTCTTCGCCAGCCGGTCCAGGCCCGCCAGGACGCTGTCCTGGAGGAAGTGCTGCGGCAGGGCCATGAGCCCCTTGCTGGCCAGGCGGATGTCCCGGATGTTCGGGATGTCCATCAGCGCGCTGACGAACGGCTCCAGCGCCTGGATGGGCAGGTTCGCGATGTCGCCGCCGGACACCACCACGTCGCGCACGGTGGGCGTGCGGCGCAGGTAGTCCAGCATCTGCTCGTAGCGCTCCTTCTGACCGGTCGCGAACTTGTGCTTGGACACCTGGGGGACGTCGTTGCCCACCAGGTCCATGCGCGTGCAGTGGCCGCAGTACTGCGGGCAGGTGGGCAGCATCTCCGCCAGCACCTTGGTCGGATAGCGGTGCGTCAGGCCCTCGACGACCCACATGTCCGCCTCGTGGAGGCTGTCACGGCTGGCGCGCGGGTGGTTGGGCCAGTCGGTGCGGCGGTCGGCGATCGCCGGGAGCATGTACCGGCGGACCGGGTCGCTCCACAGGTCCTCCAGGTTCATGGTGTTGAGCATCTGGGGCGGGACGAGGATGGACATCGTCGCCCGCTCCTTCTGGTCCAGCTCCATGCTCGCCGCCAGGTCGTCGGGCAGCAGCGCCCCGAGCGTCGCCCGCAGCTCGCGCAGGTTCTTCACGGTGTGCTTGCGCTGCCACACCGAGCTCTCCCACTCCGCCGCGGTGACGTCCTTGTAGCCGGGGATGCGCCGCCAGTCGGGCTCCACGAACTCCTTGCGGAGTGGATAGGTGAAGGGCTGCTGCGCGGGGCCAGCGTCGGGCTTGGCTCGAGTGGACATCGTGTTCATGGACACATCACCTCAACGTAAGGAGCGTCGTGGGCGGGGCGTCATAGCCCGCCCCCTGCCATCCCTGCTCAACAATCTCGGAGGGCACAAGATGCCCTCTGGCCCGTCCGCTCAGTTCACCGGAACGTTGATGAGCTTGGCCACGCCCTCCGCCTCGATGACCACCACCTGGGGCTTGGTCGACTTGCCGTTGAGCTTGAAGACGACCTTGCGCTTGCCCACGGCGAGCGACAGCGGATTGCCCAGCGGGACGGGGCTGACCCGACCCGTGTTCTTTCCATCCACCCAGATTTGGGCGCCCGCTGGAGACGTGCTGCAGGCGAACTTGCCCATCGCGGCGGCCGCCACGGGCTTGGGAGGAGGCGGAGGCTTCGGGGTCGCGACGACGACGGGAGGCTTCGGCTTCGGCTTCGGCGGCGTGGGCTTGGGCGGCTCGGGCGCGGGTTCGGCCTCCATGTCCACGGCCACGCGCACTTCCGTGTCACCGCCGGACAGGAAGTCGCCCGAGAAGGGCTTGTAGCCCGAGCGCTTCGCCGTGAAGGTGTACTTCTTGCCGATCTCCAGGTCCGCGAGCTTCGCCCCGGGCAGCTTGCCCAGGGACTTGCCGTTGACCGTGATCTCCGCGCCCTCCTGGCCTTCGAACACGGCGGTGAACGTCTTCGGCGCTGGCGGCTCGACAGGCTTCTGCGGCGGGGGCTCCGGCGTCGTGGGCGGGGGCGTGTTGTCGACGACCGGGGGCGGCGTCGTGGGGGGAACCTGGGGCTCCGGCTGTTTCGGCTCCGGCGGCTTGGGCTCGGGCTCCTTGGGAGTGGGCGCGGTGGCCGTCAGTCCCAGGAGGATGGGGGTCGCCGCCTGCCCCGCGACGACCTCCACCTGCTGCTTCACGGGCTGGTAGCCGGGAGCGGAGGCCGTCACCTGGTGCAGGCCCGCGGACAACTCGATGACCTGATTGGCGATCACCGGCTCCCCGTCCACGAGGACGGTGGCGTTCATCGCGTTCACGATGAAGTTGACGGAGCCCGTGGACGAGCCACGGACCATCACCACGACGCCCCCGATGAGGAGCAGTGCCACCGCGACGGCCGCGCCGATGATGGCGGGCTTGGGAAGCGGCTTCTTCGGCCCTGCCGGTGCCTTCGGCTTGGCCTTGGCCTTGGCCTCGACCTTGGCGGCCGGGGCCGGCTTCGCCATCTTGGAAGCCTTCTGGGGAATGGTCGCCGGGCCGTCGGCCTCGTCGTCATAGGGCGGCTCGTCCGCGTCCTGCTGCCCTTCGTCCCCGTAGTCTTCCTCGCCTCCACGGTCGAACTCGTCGCCCTGGTCGTCGTAGGCGCCGTCCGGGTCCTCCTCGTCGGCGGCCTGGGCGCGGAGCCCGTTGTGGCGGGACCCCACGGGGAGAGTGATGTTGCCCGTCGTCTCCTCTTCCTCGGGGTCGAGCACCGGGGCGGCCGATCCCCCACGCCCGCGGGAGGGAGGAGCCGTTGGAGCCGGACCGATCATGGTCGCGCCGGCATAGGCCTCGCCGCCCTCATCCCCGATGATGACCTGCGACTTGGGGCCACTCTTGCCCTTGCCGCGCGGCGCATCGTCGCGAGCGAACGGAGAAGCACTGGTGTGGTGCCCGGCCCGGTCGATGGGGTTCTCCGAACGGCCCGTGATGCTGTCATCCACCACGACGCTGCTGTCAGCGATGCGGGTCTCGGGCGCGCGGAACGTGTGCGTCGAGTCGACGATCTGCGTCTTGTCCGCGGCGCCATCCATCTCCGCCAGCTCCTCGGCGGTGGGCGGCGGGATGTAGCCTGGCGCGGGCTGGGCAGGCGCCGTGGAGGCGCGGCCCACGGGAGAGCCCGACGCCGAGGGAGCAGGAGACTTCTTCTGCGCGGTCGCGCGGGGCGGCGGCGCCGCCGCAGGCGGCGGGACCGTCACGCCCGAGTGCTCAATCTGGTCGGGGCGCTCGACGGAGGCATAGCGCTCCATCTTCTCGGCCTCGCGGAGCATGTCCTCGGCGAAGGCCTCTTTCATGAAGCCGGACAGGTGCTTCGACGAGTAGATGGCATCCCCCGCGAGGAGGAAGCGCATCAGGTCCTCCTGGAGGTCCGACGCCCACTGGTAGCGGTCCTCGGGCTCGCGAGCGAGCGCCTTGAGGACGACCTTCTCCAGGCCCGAGGAGATGTTCGGGTTGAATTCCCGCGGCAGCGGGATGTCCGCGTTGCGCACCTTCTCCAGCGTGGAGAAGTCCGACTCGCCCACGAAGAGCTTCTCGCCCGTGAGCATCTCGTAGAGCAGCACACCGACCGCGAAGATGTCGCTGCGCCGGTCGATGGGCATGCCCCGGACCTGCTCCGGGCTCATGTAGCCGAACTTCCCCTTGAGGATGCCGGCCTGGGTCTTCTGAGAGCGGTTGGCGGCCTTGGCGATGCCAAAGTCGATGATCTTCACCTCGCCTTCGTAGGAGACGAGGATGTTCTGCGGAGACACGTCGCGGTGGATGATGTGCAGATCCTGGCCGCGCGCGTCCTTCTTGCGGTGGGCGTAGTCCAGGCCCTCACACATCTTCGAGACGATGAACACCGCCTGTGCGGTGGGCATGATCTCCTTGCGACGGCGATAGCGCTCCAGGAGCGTGCGAACGTCGCGGCCCGCCACGTACTCCATGGCGATGAAGTACGCGTCCTCGTGCTTCCCGAGCTCGTGGATGTGCACGATGTTGGCGTGGTTCAGCTGAACGCTGATTCGCGCCTCATCGATGAACATCGTGATGAACTCGTCATCCTCGGCCATCGTCGGGAGGATCTTCTTGATGGCCAGGATGCGCTCGAAGCCCTCGACGCCAAAGGCCTTCGCGATGAAGACCTCGGCCATACCGCCGACGTTGACGCGCTCGAGGAGCAGGTACTTCCCAAAGAAGGTCGGCTTCTTCATCTCGCGGGGCTGCCCGGCGCCGGCGAGTACGAACCGCGGCAGGCGGTGCGCAGACCGGGGGGAGCAATGACTCTAGATCCAGTAGGAACGGCGGTCAAACATCCACAATGACGCGATTCCCCAAGGAATCCGAGAACTTGGAGTCCAGACGCCCTGGAGCTGACCCACCCCTCATTCGCGGGGCGCGCCAACGTCACCGATCCGATCACAATCGCGGCCCTCCCAGGCGGCCCCAAGAGGCCAGGCGAAGCAGTCCGAGGGGTATCCGCGAGGGCAGTTCGCCCCCCAGCGAATCGCGCTTCTTGGACCGCCACATGAGGAGATTGCCCGACGCTCCTGAACCTTCTGGACAGCGGACTCCGAGCGAGGTCGACTCAACACAACGCAGCGCGCCATTCTGTAGGAAGGAGCGCATGAAGCCGAGCGAACGCGAACACGTGCGTTCACGGCAGGCGATCCGAAGCCCGCAAAGACAAAGCCCCTGGCGCCATGAGGCACCAGGGGCTTTCAAAAAGAATCCGGCAGCGACCTACTCTC
>NZ_JAAAPJ010000025.1 GCF_009909145.1 Corallococcus silvisoli | reverse complement strand
GCGCCTTCACCACCCGCTCGAAACCCTCCATCCACCGCTGCACTGTCCGCTCGTCGAACAGGTCCGTGCTGTACTCCACGGAGCCAGTGAAGCCGCCCGCCTGTTCGGTGAGGGCCAGCGCGAGGTCGAACTTCGACGCGTGACGCGACAGCGGATATGGAGCCGCTGACAGCTCTGGCACTGCCCACGGCGACGTCGGGGTGTTCTGCAACGTGAAGAGGACCTGGAACAGGGGATGACGGCCGAGGTCCCGCGCCGGCTGCAACGCCTCCACCAGCTTCTCGAACGGCACGTCCTGGTGCGCGTACGCCCCCAGCGTCGCCTCTCTCACCTGCCCCAGCAGCTCCCGGAAGCTCCTTCCCTCATCCACCCTCGTCCGCAGCACCAGCGTGTTCACGAAGAAGCCGATCAGCCCCTCCGTCTCCACACGCTGCCGCCCCGCGATCGGCGTCCCGACGCTCACGTCCTCCTGCCCCGCGTGCCTCGCCAGCACCACCTGCCATCCCGCCAGCAACACCATGAACGGCGTCACGCCCTCACGCTTCGCCAGCTCCTTCACCGCCTCCGACACCTCACGCGGCAACCTCACGTCCAGGCTCGCGCCCGACGTCGAGGCCACGACAGGCCGAGGCCGGTCGGTGGGCAGCGCCAGGGCCGCCGGCGCTCCCGCGAGCCGCTGCCGCCACCACCCCAGTTGCTCCTCCAGCGCGCCGCCCTCCAGCCACTCGCGCTGCCACGTCGCCCAGTCCGCGTACTGCACCTCCAGCGCACCTTCCGACGGTGACTCGCCCTTCACCCGTGCCGCGTAAGCCTCCCCCACCTCCCTCACCATCACGCCCATCGACCAGCCGTCCGACACGATGTGGTGCATCACCAGCACCAACACGTGTTCACCTTCGCCCTCCTTCACGAGCAAGGCGCGCATCAGCGGCCCCGCCTCCAGGTCGAACGGGCGGCCCGCCTCCTCCGCGGCCAGCCGCGCCGTCTCCGCCTCCCGGTCCTCGCGCCCGCTCACGTCCACGTGAGTCAGCGAAACGCTTGCCTCGGAAGTGATGCGCTGGAACGGCCGTCCCTCCACCGCGCCGAACGTCGTGCGCAGGGATTCGTGCCGCTGGACCACGCGCGTGAAGGCGTGCTCCAGCGAGGCGACATCCAGCGGCCCCTTCAAGCGCAGCGCGGCCTGGATGTTGTACGCGGCGCTTCCCGGGGTGAGCCGATCCAGGAACCACAGCCGCTGCTGCGCGAACGACAGCGGCAGGAGTCCGTCGCGGCTCCGGGCCTTCAACGGGGCGAGGGCGTCGGAACCCGTCTCCCTCCGCGCACCCAGCGACGCATCCAGCCACTGTCCCAGCGCGGCCACGGTGGGGTGCTCGAAGAGCTCCCGGAGTGGCACGTTCACGGGGAACACCGCGTGCAACCGCGACATCACCTGGGTGGCCAGCAGGGAGTGCCCGCCCAGTTCGAAGAAGTCGTCGCCGCGACCCACCCGCGCCACGCCGAGCACGGAGGCCCAGATGTCCGCGAGCAGCTCTTCGGTCGGCGTCCTTGGCGCCTCGAAGGTGGAGGGCGTGTCGGCCTCCACCAACTCCGGCAGGGGCAACGCCTCACGCGCCAGCTTTCCGTGGGACGTGAGCGGGAACGCCGCGAGCGGCACGATCGCCTGCGGGACCATGTAGTCGGGCAGTCGCTCACGCAGCACGCGCCGCAACTCCCAGGGATCCACATGCGCGTCATCCCGCGCCGTCACGTAGGCCACGAGCCGCGCGTCCCCCGCCACCGTCCGCACCAGCACCGCCGCGTCGCGGACGCTGAGCTGGGCGCGCAGCGCGGACTCGATCTCCCCCAGCTCGATGCGGAAGCCCCGCAGCTTCACCTGGTGGTCGATGCGGCCCAGGTGGTCCAGCTCCCCCGTCGAGCGCCAGCGCCCCAGGTCACCCGTGCGATACAGCCGCGCGCCCGGGCGTCCGGAGAACGGATCCGGCACGAAGCGCTCCGCCGTCAGTGACGGCCGCTTCAGGTAGCCCCGGCCGGGTCCTTCACCGCCCACGAAGAGCTCACCCGGAACGCCCACGGGCGCCAGATCGCCTCGCGCGTCCAGCACGTACACCTGGAGGTCTGGGATGGGCACGCCCACGCTGCTGGGCTGCGCGCCGCTCGCGTCGTGGGCGGACAGCGGCCGGTAGGTGACGTGGACCGTCGTCTCCGTGATGCCATACATGTTCACCAGCCGCGGACGCGCATCACCGTGCCGGTCGAACCAGGTCTTCAGGCTGGAGAACTCCAGCGTCTCGCCGCCGAAGATGATCCACCGCAGCCGCGTCGGGGCACCGGGCGGCCGAGCGCCGTCCGCCTGCACGAACTGGAGGAACGCGGAGGGCGTCTGGTTGAGCACCGTCACCCCTTCCTCGACGACCAGCGCGTGGAAGGCCTCGGGTGAACGGCTGACCAGATAGGGCACGACGACCAGCCGCGCCCCGTGGATGAGCGCGCCCCAGATCTCCCAGACGGAGAAGTCGAACGCGTACGAGTGGAACAGCGTCCACACCTCGTCCGGGCCGAAGGAGAACCACGGCGCCGTGGAGGTGAAGAGGCGCGTGACCTGGGCATGGCCAATCTGCATGCCCTTGGGACGCCCCGTCGAACCCGACGTGTAGATGACGTAGCAGCCGTTCTCCGCCGTCGCCAGCGGGGCCGGATCCTGCGTGGACTCGCCAGCGACGCGCGACCAGTCCGCGTCCAGCCGGAACACCGGGCGGTCCGCGGGCAAGGTCGCGACCAGCCGCTCCTGGGTGAGGAGCAGCGGCACGTCCGCGTCCTCCAGCATGAAGGCGAGCCGCTCCGCGGGGTACGACGGATCCAACGGCACGTACGCGCCGCCCGCCTTCAGGATTCCCAGCAGGCCCACCAGCATCTCCAGCGAGCGCTCCACGCACAGGCCCACGCGCACCTCGGGCCCCACGCCTTGACGGCGCAGGTGGTGCGCGAGCTGGTTGGCCCGGCGGTTCAACTCCCCATACGTCAACGAAGCCTGCTCGTACGTCACCGCCACGGCGTCCGGCGTCCGCGCGGCCCAGGCCTCGAAGCGCTGGTGCATGCAAGGCTCCCGGTCGAACACCGGGGCCCGAGGCTGTCCCCACGCGAGCACCTGCTGGCGCTCCTGCGCCGACAGCATGGGCAGGCTGTCCAGCCGCGCCTCCGCATGCGACACGAAGGACTCCAGCAAGGCGCCCAGGTGGCGCAACATCGCGTCAGCGGACTCCGGGGCGAAGCGCCCCGTGTCGTGCAGCAGCTTGAACTCCAGCTCCCGCCCCGGGACGACGACGCACGTGAGCGGGTAGTTCGTCCACTCGCTCACCACGAAGCCGCGGACCTCCAGGTCGCGCGCCCACTCCCACACCGCGGCGTCCAGCGGGTAGTTCTCGAACACCAGCAGCGCCTCGAAGAGCGACGCCCCCCGCGGCAACCCGCTCCAGCCCTGCACCTCCACCAGCGGGCTGAACTCGTACTGGCGCTGTTCGGCCTGCCGCTGCTGGAACGCCTGGAGCCAGGGCCCCAGCACCGCGTCCCCCGCCCCTCGGACGCGGACCGGCAGCGAGTTGATGAGCAGGCCGACCGTGGACTCCACGCCTTCGAGCTCCGGCGGACGCCCGGACACGGTCGCACCGAAGACGACGTCCTCCAGACCCGAGCAGCGCCCCAGCATCAGCCCCCACGCCGCCTGCACCAGCGTGTTGAGCGTGACTTGCTGCTGGCGCGCGAACTCCTGGAGCGCCGAGGTCGCGGTCGCGGACAGCGACAGCCGCCGCAACACGCGCGTGTCGCTGGAGCGGCCCACGCCCCGGTCCTCTGGCAACGGCGTGGGCTGGGTGAAGCCCGCCAGCGCCTCGCGCCAGTAGCGTTCGGCGCGGCCCAGGTCCTGCCGCTGGAGCCAGCCGATGTAGTCGCGGAACGTCGCGCCCTCCCCCTTCGGCAGCACCCGGCCCTGACCGAAGGCCTCGTAGAGGGCGAAGATGCGCCGCAGGAGCAGGCCCACGCTCCAGCCGTCCATCAGCAGGTGGTGGAAGCTCCACACCAGGTGGTGCACGCGCGCGTCCACGCGGATGAGCGACATGCGCATGAGCGGTGCCCGCGTGAGGTCCAACCCCCGCGCCCGGTCCTCCGCGCGAAGCTGGACGAGCCGCGCCTCCTGCTCCTCCGGCGGCAGGCCCCGCCAGTCCAGCTCTCGCCAGGGCAGCTCCCCGCGCGCGAGCACCACCTGCCGCGGGCGCTCCAGCCCTTCCCAGCGGAAGGCGGTGCGCAGCACCGGTTCGCCCGCCACGGCCTCCTGCCACGCGCGGTGGAAGGCCTGGACGTTGAGGGGCGCGTGGAAGGAACAGCTCACCTGTTCGAAGTACGCACCCGACTCAGGCGCCAGGATGCCGTGGAAGAGCAGGCCCTCCTGGAGCGGAGACAGCGGATAGACGTCCTCCACCGCCTCCCCCGGCGGCAGGATGCGCGCCAGCGCGTCGGACGAGAGACGCGCCAGGGGAAAGTCCGCCGGCGTGTAGCGCAGGGTCTCCGGGCTCGCGCGCAGGGCCACCAGCGCCCTCAACGTCTCCAGGCTCGCCCCGGCCAGCGCCTCCACCGTGGCGCGTTGGTGCAGGTGCTCGCTGTACGTCCACTCCAGGCGCAGGCGTCCGTCCAGCACCCGGGCCCCCACCGACAGCACCTCCGTCCGGGTCGCGTCAGGCGCGCGCGACAGGCCGGTGCTCCCGGTCGCGGGCTCCAGCAGCGTCATGCCCGCCGCCAGCCCGTCGAACTGTCCCAGGTAGTTGAAGGCCACCGCGGGCGCGGGCTGCGCCCCCAGCAGCCGTGCGACGTCATCCGTGCGCAGGTGGCGCAGCATCCCGTAGGACGCGCCCCGGCCCGACACCGTCCGCACCGAGTCGCGCACGGCGCGCAGCAGGTCGCCCTCCGCCGCGTGGCCCGCCACGTCGAGCACCACCGGGTACGCGGCGGTGAACCAGCCCACGGTGCGCGACACGTCCACGCCCGGCAGCGCCACGTCCCGGCCATGCCCCTCCAGGGTGATGCGCACGCGGCCCACGCGCAGGACCTGGCCCAGGGCGCGGGCGACCGCGGACAACAGCACCTCGTCCACGCGGGCGCGCCACGCCGTGGGCGCCTCGCGCAGCAGCAGCCGGGTCGTCTCCGCGTCCAGCTCCGCCGCCACCGTCCGGGCGGAGGCCACGGTGTTCGTCCCCCCGGGACCCTCCAGCGGCAGGGGCTCCACCGGTATCCGCGACTGCGCCAGCCACGCCTCGGCGTCCGCGGACACCGCGTCCGAAAGGGCGTACGTCTCCAGCCGCTCCGCCCACGCCTTGAAGGACGTGGTGCGCGCGGGCAGCGCGGGCGCCAGGCCATCGCGCAGCGCCAGATAGGCGGCCTCGAAGTCCTCCAGCAACGTTCGCCACGACACGCCGTCCACCACCAGATGGTGGATGACCCAGAGCAGCCGCGCGGGCTGTCCCGCGCCCATCGAGAAGAGCACCGCCCGCATGAGCGGTCCCGCGCTCAGGTCCAGGCCCGACTGGACGCGGGTGGCCACCTGCGTGAGCCGCGCCTCGCGCGCGTCCTCCGCGAGGCCGGACAGGTCCTCGCGGACGAGGAACGTCACCGCGTCGTCCGGCGCGGCGTGCTGCTGCGACCAGCCGTCACAACCGGACGTGAAGCGCAGGCGGAGCGCGTCGTGGTGCCGCCAGAGCGCCCGCAGCGTCGCTTCGACGAGCCCCGCGTCCAGGGGTTCACGAGCGGAGAGGAGCACCGCCTGGTTGTAGTGCCCCGGCGAAGGAGACTGCTGCTCGAGGAACCACCGCTGGATGGGGGTGATCGGCACCGTCCCCGAGACCGGTCCCGCATCCGGTGCGTCCGGGCTGGCCTCCAGCGGGGCGGCCGCGGCCAGATCCCGCAACCGCTGGTGCTCGAAGAGCTGCTTGGGCGTGAGGGCGAGGCCCGCGCGCCGCGCCTGCGCGACGACCTGGAGGCTGATGATGGAGTCGCCGCCCAGCTCGAAGAAGTTGTCGTCCGCGCCCACCCGCTCCACGCGCAGCACCTGCGCCCAGATGGAGGCCAGCAGCCGCTCCGCGGGCGTGGAGGGCTCCACGAAGGACGACGCCTCGCGCGCCGGGCGGCCACCGACCGCCGGAAGGGCGCCGCGATCCACCTTGCCGTTGGGCGACAGCGGCAACGCGTCCAGCACGACGAAGGCCGACGGCACCATGTGCTCCGGCAATCGCCGCCGGAGCCCCTCGCGCAGCGCGGTCTCGTCGGGACTGACGCCTTCGGCGGGCACCACGTAGCCCACCAGCCGACGCACGCCGGACGCCTCCTCGCGCACCGCCACCGCCGCCGCCTGGACGCCGGGCTGTGCGCCCAGCACCGCCTCCACCTCCTCCAGCTCGATGCGGAAGCCGCGCACCTTCACCTGCGCGTCCGTGCGCCCCAGGAACTCCAGGGCGCCGCCCTCCACCCACCGCGCCCGGTCGCCCGTGCGGTACAGCCGTGCGCCGGGCTCCGTGGCGAACAGGTCCGGAACGAAGCGCTCGGCGGTGAGCGCCGGGTGGCCCAGGTAGCCGCGCCCCACGCCCGCCCCGCCCACGTACAGCTCGCCGGGAACGCCCTCGGGCACCAACTCGAGCGCGGGAGACAACACGTACACACGCACGTTCGCGAGCGGCCCGCCGATGGTCACCCGCTCCGACGACAGCGGTCCGTCCGTCAGCGTGGCGCACACGGTGATCTCCGTGGGGCCATACGCGTTGATGAAGCGCCGGCCCGGCGACCACCGCCGCACCACCTCCGGAGGGCAGGCCTCGCCCGCGGAGATGACCGTCTGGAGCGCGGGCAGCTCATCCGGGGACTGCTGCGCCAGCACCGACGGCGTCAGCGTCACGGTGGTGACGGCGTGCTCGGCCAGCGTCCGCGCCAGGGCGGGCCCCGGCAGGAGCGAGTCCTTCGGCGTCAGCACCAGGCACGCGCCACACAGCAGCGTGGAGAAGACCTCGCACACCGCGGCGTCGAAGCTGCTGGAGGCGAACTGCAACACGCGGCTGTCGGGGTGGACGCCATGCGCGCGCGCCACGGCCACGGCGGTGTTGCAGAGGCCACCGTGCGTCAGCAGCGTGCCCTTGGGGCGGCCCGTGGAGCCCGACGTGTAGATGACGTACGCCAGATGTCCGGGCGCGCCCGCGTCCTCCAACGGCGTGACGGGCAGCGCCGCCAGCCGGGCGGCGTCCTCGTCCAGGCACACGAGGTGGGCCCCCACCTCCGGCAGCTCATCCGCCAGCTCGGAGCGGGTCACCACGACGGGCACCGCGGAGTCCTCCAGCATGAAGGCCAGCCGGGAGCTCGGGTACGCGGGATCCAGCGGCACGAAGGCGCCCCCGGCCTTGAGCGTCGCGAGCATGGCCACGACCAGCTCCGGCGAGCGCTCCAGGCAGATGCCCACGCGCGTCTCCAGCCCCACGCCCTGCGCGCGCAGGTGGCGGGCGAGCGCGTTGGCCCGCGCATCGAGCTCCTGGTAGCTCACCGTGCGCCCCTCGAACAGCAGCGCGGGTGCGCCAGCGAAGGCCTCCACGGTGGCCTCGAAGCGCCGGTGGACGCGTCGCAGGTCCCCCGTCTCGAGCGTGGCGGAGTTCCACGTGTCCAGCAGCGTGGTCCGCTCCCCGTCCGTCAAGAGCGGCAGCACGTCCAACCGGCCATCGGGCCGGGCCAGGGCCCCTTCCAGCAGCGTGCGCAGGTGCTCCTGCATCCGCGCCACCGTCGCCGCGTCGAAGAGGTCGGTGCTGTACTCCCAGAGGCCCGACAGGCCCTCCGGGGTGTCGCTGAAGGCCACCGTGAGGTCGAACTTCGACGCGCCCGGGTCGATGGACTCCACCCGCAGGGACATGCCGGGCAGGGCCAGCTCCGCGTCGCGCGCGTTCTGGAAGATGAGCTTGACCTGGAACAGCGGCGACGCGCCCAGGCTGCGCTCCGGGTTCAGGTCCCGCACCAGCTCCTCGAAGGGGAGGTCCTGGTGGGCATAGGCCCCCAGGGCCGCCTCCCGCACCTGCGCCAGGAGCGCCCGGAAGGCGAGCGCGGGGGCCGGGCGGGTGCGAAGCACCACCTGGTTGACGAAGAAGCCCACCAGGGCCTCCGTCTCCGCGTGGTGGCGGTTGGCGATGTCCGTGCCCACCAGCAGATCCGTCCGGCCGGTGTAGCGGTGCAGCAGCGCCTGGAACGCGGCCATCAGCACCATGAAGGGCGTGGCGCCCTCGCGCAGCGCGAGCTGGCGCACGGCCTCCGCCATGGCGCGCGGCAGCACGTGGGTGGCCTGGGCGCCCTGCGACGTGCGCACCTTCGGGCGGTGGCGGGCCACGGGCAGGTCCAGCACGCGCGGCGCGTCCCGCAGCTGTTCACGCCACCAGGCGAGCTGGGCCTCCCGCACGTCCCCCTGGAGCCAACCGCGCTGCCAGACCGCGTGATCCGCGTACTGCACCGCGAGCTCCGGCAGGCCGGACGCGCGGCCCTGCGTGAACGCCCCGTAGAGCGCCCCCAGCTCGCGGACGAGCACGCCCAGGGACCAACCGTCCGCCACGATGTGGTGCATCACGAGCACCAGCACGTGCAGGTCGTCCCGCAGCGCCAGCAGTGACATGCGCACCGGCGGTCCCTCGACGAGATCGAAGGGCCGCGCCGCGTCCTCGCGCGCCCACTCGCGCGCCCGGACATCGCGTGCGTCGTGAGCCAGGCCACGCAGATCGACGTGGGTCAGCGCGCGTCCAGGCGGCAGAGAGACCCGCTGGACCGCGCCGTCCGGCGTTTCATGGAACGTCGTGCGCAGCACCTCGTGGCGCCGGAGGATCTCCGCCAGGGAGCGCTCCAGTGCCGCCGCGTCGAGCGCGCCCTCCAGCCACAGCATCGCGGGGACGTTGTAGAGGGCGTCGCCCGGCTCCAGCCGGTCGAGGAACCAGAGCCGCTGCTGCGCGAAGGACAGCGGCAGCGGCTGGACGCGTGGCACCGGGACGACAGGGGGCCGCACGGTCTCCAGCCCCGTGCGGGACAGCGCCTCCAGCCGCCGCGCGAGCGCGCCCAACTTCGACGTCTCGAACAGCGCACGCAGCGGCAGGTCCACCCGGAAGACGGAGCGGATGCGGGACACCGTCCGGGTGGCCAGCAGCGAGTGGCCGCCCAGCTCGAAGAAGTCGTCCCCGGGGCCCACGTCGGGCACCCCCAGCACCTGCGTCCAGACGGAGGCGAGCAGCGCTTCGAAGGGCGTGCCCGGTCCGGAGGACTCCGCACGTACGGCCACGCCCAGCTCCGGCAGGGCGCGGCGGTCCACCTTGCCGTTGGCGGTGAGCGGCAGGGCCTCCAGCACGCCCACCGCGGAAGGAACCAGGTACGACGGCAGCCGCGCCTCGAGGAAGGCCTTGAGGGCGTCGGCGCCCACGCCGCTGCCGGGCGCTGGCACCGCGTATGCCACGAGGCGCCGCTCACCGGCCCCCGCCTCGCGAGCCACCACCACCGCCTCCATGACCGCGGGGTGCTGCTTGAGCACCGCCTCTACTTCACCGGGCTCCACGCGGAAGCCGCGCACCTTGAGCTGGTCGTCCTCGCGGCCCAGGAACACGATGGTGCCATCAGCCCCGAGCCGCGCGCGGTCGCCCGTGCGGTACATGCGCTCACCGGGCGCCTTCGCGAACGGAGACGGGATGAAGCGCTCGGCGGTGAGCTCCGGCCGGCCCAGGTAGCCCCGGCCCACCGTGCCGCCCGCGATGTAGAGCCCTCCCGCCACGCCTGGAGGCACGGGCCGCAGGCCCGCGTCCAGCACGTAGGCCCGGACCTCGGGCAGCGGCCGGCCCAGCGGCACGGCGACGGAGCGGGCCTCGCGCGCGATCTCCGACGCGGGCAGCGTGAGCACGCCCACGGTGGTCTCCGTGGGGCCGTAGTGGTTGAACACCGCGCAGCCGGGCACGAGCGAGCGCACCTGATCCACCAGCGCCCAGTCGGAGGACTCGCCGCCCATCACCAGCCAGCGCCGAGGCAGCACGCGCGCCGGAGACTCCGACGCCAGCAGGGCCCGTAGGTGCGAGGGGACGATCTTCAGCCCCTCCACGCCGTGCCGCTCGAAGTACGCGCCCAGCGCCGCGGCGTCGGAGGCGGTCTCCGTGTCCACCAGGTGCACGGTGCCGCCCCGCGCGAGCGTGGGGAACAGCGCGGTGTGGCCCAGGTCCGCCGCCAGCGTGGAGACGGACGCGAAGGACGCGCCCCTCGCCAGGTCCAGACGCCGCACGAGTCCGCGCACGTAGCGCACGATCTGACGGTGCTCGATGCCCACGCTCCGGGGCCGGCCGGTGGAGCCCGAGGTGAAGATGACGTAGGCGAGGTTGGAGGGCAGCGCGCCCTCCGAGGGCGGCGCGTCCGCGGGGAAGGACGCGAACGCGGTGTCCCCCTCCTCCAACAGCACGAGCGGACCCGCGTGACCGTCGAAGCGAGAAGCAAGCTCGCGGGTCGTCACCACGACGTCCACGCGCGCCTCGTCGAGCATCAGGCGCAACCGCTCCCCCGGGTTCGCCGGATCCAACGGAACATATGCGCCCCCCGCCTTGAGGATGCCCAGCAGGCCGCGCATCGCGTCGGCACGCCGGTCCATGCACAGGCCCACGCGCGAATCCCGGCCCACGCCCATCGCCCGCAGCGCGCCGGCGAGCTGATTCGCCCCCTGCTCCAACGCGCGGTACGTCAGCGACTGGCCTCCGCCCACCACCGCCACGGCGTCAGGCACTCGGGCCGCCTCGGCCTCGAAGAGCGAGTGCAGGCACGTGTCGTCCCCCGCGTCCAACCGCTCGTCCGGCCAGGCCTCCAGCACCGCGCGCCGAGCGTCCGCGTCCAGCAGCGGCAGCGCCTCCACGCGCAGC
This sequence comes from Corallococcus silvisoli, assembly GCF_009909145.1. Classification (NCBI taxonomy): domain Bacteria; kingdom Pseudomonadati; phylum Myxococcota; class Myxococcia; order Myxococcales; family Myxococcaceae; genus Corallococcus; species Corallococcus silvisoli. Next base: position 110,751 of record NZ_JAAAPJ010000025.1, on the reverse strand, counting down.
TCGGGCCGCTCCGCCGCGGCCTCCAGCAGCGTGTGCCAGTGGCGCACCATCCGTTCGGTGCTCGCGCGGTCGAACAGCTCCGCGGCGCCCACCAGCGTCCCCGTGAAGCCCTCCGCGGTCTCGGACAGGTTCAGCGACAGATCGAACTTCACCGCGCCGGTGTCCAGCGGCATGGACCTCAGGGCGAGGCCGGGCAGCTTCAGCTCGGGCAGCGAGTCCTGCTGGAAGGCGAGCATCACCTGGAACAGGGGATGGCGGCCGAGATCCCGCGCCGGCTGCAACGCCTCCACCAGCTTCTCGAACGGCACGTCCTGGTGCGCGTACGCCCCCAGCGTCGTCTCCCTCACCTGCCCCAGCAGCTCCCGGAAGCTCCTCCCCCCTTCCACCTTCGTCCGCAGCACCAGCGTGTTCACGAAGAAGCCGATCAGCCCCTCCGTCTCCACACGCTGCCGCCCCGCGATGGGCGTCCCGACGCTCACGTCCTCTTGCCCCGCGTGCTTCGCCAGCACCACCTGCCATCCCGCCAGCAACACCATGAACGGCGTCACGCCCTCACGCTTCGCCAGCTCCTTCACCGCCTGCGAGAGCGAGCGCGGCAGGCTCGCCGTGACGGTGTGGGAACGGAACGTGGGGTTGACCGGCCGGGGCCTGTCCGTGGGCAGCTCCAGGGCCGCGGGCGCTCCCGTGAGCCGCTGCCTCCACCACCCCAGCTGCTCCTCCAGCGCGCCGCCCTCCAGCCACTCCCGCTGCCACGCCGCCCAGTCCGCGTACTGCACCTCCAGCGCACCTTCCGCTGGCGATTCTCCCTTCACCCGCGCCTCGTACGCCGCCGCGACCTCCCGCACCATCACGCCCATCGACCAGCCGTCCGACACGATGTGGTGCATCACCACCACCAGCACGTGCTCGCCGTCCGACTCCTTCACCAGCGTCACCCGCATCAGCGGGCCCGTCTCCAGGTCGAACGGGCGCTCCGCCTCCGCCTGCGCCACGCGCGCCGTCTCCGCCGCCGGCGCCTCCCGCCCGCTCACGTCCACGTGGCGCAAGGCCACGGCCGCCTCGGAGGCGATGCGCTGCGAGGGAACGCCGTCCCGGCTGACGAAGGTCGTGCGCAGCGTCTCGTGGCGCCGCACGAGCGTGGCCAACGCGTGCTCGAGCGCCGGGATGTCCAACGGCCCCGCCAGCCGGACCGCGACGGGGATGTGATACGCGGGGCTGCCGCGGACGAGCTCGTCCAGGAACCACAGCCGCTGCTGGGAGAACGACAGCGCGGGCAGCGCCTCGCGGACCCGGTTCTTCAAGGGCGAGGGCCCCCAGGCGGCGGACCCCGCGCGCTGCGCGAGCACGCGACCGGCCAGCTCCGCCACGCTGGAGCCCTGGAGCAGCGCCTCCATGGGGACATGGACGCCCAAGGACTTCTCGATGTCGTGGCTCAGCTCCACGGCCGCGAGCGAATCCAGGCCGAGCCGGGTGATGGGCTCGGTGGAGGACACCTCGTCGGGCCGGACGCGCAACCGCGCCGCCACGCGGCCCCGCAGCCAGACGCCGAGCGATTCGGCCGTGTTGCCCGGAGCGAGCGCTTCGCCCTGGCCCGTCAGGGACTCGGCGACGGTGCCCTCGCTCCACTGCGCGACGGCGCGCAGCGACCCGTCAAGGAAGCCTTCACGGCAGGCGCGCCGCTGGATCTTCCCGCTGGAGGTCTTCGGAATGCTGCCCGGCTCCAGCAGGAGCAGCGCATGGGGTTGCAGCTCGTGCTGCTCGCTGAGCGCCTGGCGCAGCGCCGCCAGCACCACGGCCGGGTCCGTGCCCTCACGCAGGCCCGCCTCGTGGACGAGCACCAGCCGCTCCTCGCCCGCGACGTCGACGCTGAACGCGGCGCCCGAACCCGGACGGATCGCCGGGTGCGCGCGCTCGGCCGTCAGCTCCAGGTCCTGCGGGTAGTGGTTGCGGCCACGCAGGATGATGAGGTCCTTGCGCCGTCCGGTGACGTAGAGCTCGCCCCGAAGGACGAAGCCCAGATCGCCCGTGCGCAGGAAGGGACCGTCACCGTCGTCCGCGCGGCGCGCCTGGAAGGCCTCCTCCGTCTCACGCGGGCGCTGCCAGTAGCCCTGCGCGATGCTCTCGCCCCGGAGCCAGATCTCCCCCACCTCGCCGTCCGCGCGAGGCGTGCGGGCCTCGGGGTCGACGATGAGCAGCGACTGATCCGGCATCGAGCGGCCACACCCCACCAGCTCGCGCGCGCCCGGCGCTCCCGGCGCCACCCGCTCCGCCCGGAAGCGGCCCAGCGCCTCGCCATCCAGCGCGAGCGACTCCGCGCCCGCGCCCTGCTCCACGCCCGTGGCGATGAGCGTCCCTTCCGCCAGGCCGTAGCACGGGTACAGCGACCGGGCCCGGAAGCCCTGGGGACCGAACGTCCGGGTGAAGCGCTCCAGCGTCTCCGCCCGGATGGGCTCCGCGCCGCAGAACGCCACCTCCCACGAGGAGAGATCCAACCGCGCCCGGTCCTCCTCGGAGATGCGCCGCGCGCAGAGGTCGAACGCGAAGTTGGGGCCGCCGCTGATGGTGCCCCGGTGCTGGGAGATGGCCTCCAGCCACGTGAGCGGACGCCGCAGGAAGGTGATCGGCGACATCAGCACCGTGGTGAAGCCACCGTACAGCGGCTCCAGGATGCCGCCGATGAGCCCCATGTCGTGGTACGGCGGCAACCAGATGACGCCCGTGCTGTCGGCCCCCGCCCGGAAGCTGCGCCCGATGGCCTCCAGGTTGTGCAACAGGTTGCCGTGGGTGAGCATCACGCCCTTGGGCGTCCCCGTGGAGCCCGACGTGTACTGGAGGAACGCCAGCGTGTCCCGCCGCGCCACCGGGGCGCGCCACGCCTCCTCGGCCCCCGCCTCCAGGGCATCCGTGCCCACCCAGCGCAGCCCGCCCAGCTCCGGCGCCTGGTCCAACAGGAAATCCTTCATCGACAGGATGAAGGACGTGGTCAGCACCACTGTCGCGCGCGAGTCCTCGATGATGGCGCGCAACCGGGGCAGCGTGCGCTCCAACCGCGACGGGTCCGGCGGATACGCCGGCACCGCCACCAGCCCCGCGTAGAGACAGCCGAAGAAGCCCGCGATGTAATCGAGCCCCGGCGGATACAGCAGCACCGCCCGAGCCCCAGGCTCTACCTCCGCGAGCGCCAGCGCGATGCGCCGCGCATGCAGCTCCAGCTCCGCGTGGGTCCACGACACCTCCACGTCACCGGTCTCACCCAGGAACGTGTAGCGGGACGCGCGAGCAGCCTCGGCGCTGCGTCGCTGGAGCAACTCCACCAGCGACTGAAACGGAGGGTGTGTCGAGTAATCCGGAAGAAGTGACGGGCTTGAGAAGACCGGGCTCATTCAACTGCAAGAAATAACTGTATTTCTGAGTTTCCTACAGAGGTTTTGATTCATTGATCAATGAGCCATCCGAGAAAACCTGGGTCGTTTCTTACTCAGCCGGAAAACAGCAGCCGGGTTGGTACTCGCGAGCCCCCAGCCCGTGTGTCACGGCGTCCTGAGCCGGCTCAGGACGCGGCCAGCGAGTCCCGGGTGCCCCAGTCACTCAGGAGCCGTCCGGACTCGACGCGCAGCAGGCGGTCCGCCACGTCGAAGTAGCGATCGTCATGGGAGATGACGACCACGGCCTTGCCTCGCCGCTTCAGCTCCGGCAGCAGCTCCCGGTAGAAGACGGTCTTGAACGCCGGGTCCTGGTCCGCCGCCCACTCGTCGAAGAGGTAGATGGCGCGGTCCTCGAGCAGCGTCGTCACCAGGGCCAGCCGCTTGCGCTGGCCCTGCGAGAGCGCCGTGGTGGAGAACGCCTTCCCGTCCAGGCGGACCTTGTGCTCCAGCTTCAGGCGCTCCAGGAAGCCCTGCACCTGGGACAGCTCTCCGTCCATGCCCAGCAGCCGGTCGAAGAGGTGGAAGTCGGAGAACACCGCGGAGAAGTGCTGGCGGTAATGCTCCACCGTCTGGGCCGTCACCGGCTGGCCATCCAGGAGGATCTCTCCCTCCTGAGGCGAATACAGGCCGGTGATGAGCTTGGCGAGCGTCGTCTTCCCACTGCCGTTGCCCCCCACGATGAACAGCAGCTCTCCCGGACGGAGCACCAGGTCGGCGGGCCCCAGGGTGAAGGTCTGGTCATCGTGCTCGCGCTGGTAGCGGTGGGTGACGCCCCTCAACTCCAGTGTCTGGAACGACGGCCGTGGCTCCACCGCCGCCTGCGCGTCCCGGGCTGACTCCGCGGATGACGACAGGGACAGGCCCAGGGTCTCCAGCTTCACGTGCGACACCTGACCCCGGGAGATGAGGGGCATGCCCTCCATCAGGGACATGAGCGGCTGCTGGAGGTAGAGCACCGCGAGCGTGTAGCCCACCAGGGAAGCCGTGTTCACCTCCGTGAGCTGGGGCAGGAGGAAGAGCAGCACGCCGATGACGACGAAGAACAGGAACATCCCCCAGCTGGAGCCCACCGCGAACGCCGTGGCGGCCCGCCGCTGGAGATCCTTCACCCGTCCGGCCGCGTCCGCGACGACGCGGGACAGGAAGTCGTCGCGCCGCCGGGCATGCAGCTTGAGCTCCTTGATGCCGTCCGTCAGGCTCCGGAAGTGCAGCATCAGCTCGTCCTGCACCTCGCGCGCCCGGCGCATGTCGCGCAGCGCCCGCGCGGTGGACAGCCGGTAGGTGGCGATGCCGAGCACCAGGCACACGACCAACGCCAGCAGCAGCGTCCGGGACAGCAGCACCATGTAGATGAGGCACCCGAACACCGTGGACGCGTTGATGACCAGCCGCGGCAGCATCGCCATGGCGTTGGTGAGATGGAACAGGTCCTCGGTCAGCGCGGACAGCAGCCGGTGCGCGCCCTGCTCCTCCAACTGCCGCAGGGGCGCGCGGGCGATCTGCGCGCTCGTCTTCAGCCGCAGGTCGAAGAGCGCGTCCTGGTTGATCTGGCTGATCCACACCTGCGCGGCGATGCGCGACACCAACGCCACGGCGACCAGCCCGACGAAGAGCGCCACCTCCCGCGCCCCCTGGGCCTGCGCATGGGACAGGGTGCGGTTGATCATCGCGATCAGCCCGGCCCCGCAGGCGCCGGAGATGAGGCCGGACAGGACCGAGGCCAGGAAGCGTCCGCGAGACGCCTGGAACAACAGCGACAGCAGCTTCATGTGCCTTGCCTCGCACGCCACGCGTCCAGCGGACCCCGCGCGCCACCCACGGCTTCGATTGAGAGCGCGAACACGTCCAACGACTCCGACAACAGGTGCGATCCCAGCAGCTCCCGGGCCCCCGGGCTGTCCGGCCCCTGGCGCAGCACCCCCTGCGCCGCCAGCACCGTGAGGCCGTCCGCCACCAGGGGGTGACGCTCCGCCCCCTCATCCGTCGGGACCAGCTCGGACACCGCCGGCAGCCAGTCCCCCGTGGGAGGCGAGTCCGCCAGCGCCAGGGGGAGCAGGAGCGCCGCGAGGCGTGTCGGGTGGCCGAGGGCGCGTCCCTCTCCCTCCCAACGGTCCATCGCATCCCCCAGGGCGATCAGCTCATTCCACCCGGCGGCACCGAGCCGCGCGAAGGCCGGAAGCGTCTGCTTCAACACGTCCAGCTCCCGCATCCGCCGCAGGCAGAGTCCGGCCACGCCCAGGGCCAGGCACTCCAGCAGCTCATGGATGCGCAGCGAGAGCGGGCTGGACGGCAACGCGGCGACGCCGTCGCGCAACGCCTCCAACGTCCGGGGCTCCACGCTGAGGTCCCGCCGCGCGCCGATGCGCAGCGCCCGGTAGACCAGTGAAGGATCATCCTGGAAGCGCGCGGCGGGCTCGCCCAGGGACCGCAGCACGCGGCCGTGAACGTCAGCCACCCCGCCCACGAAGTCGAGCGTCCGGCCCTCGAACGGATCATGGAAGAGCGCGTTGACGGAGAAGTCACGCGAGGCGGCGTCCTGCGCCACCGTCCCCACGGGGACCTCGCGCGCCACCGCCACCAGGTCCGCGTCCATGGGCACCCTCGGCGTCGACGCGGGCGTGCGCACGGGGCGCAGCGTCGCCACGTCGAACCGCTTCCCACCCTGGAACACCAACGCCACGACCGACCCCCGGCCCCCCAGCAGCAGGCTCTCCTCGAAGAGGGCGTGGATCTGATCCGCCCGCGCGTCCGTGGCGATGTCGAAGTCCTTCGGCGTCCGCCCGAGCAGCAGGTCCCTCACGCACCCACCCACCAACAGGGCTTGGAATCCCCCGCCCCGAAGGCGTTCGAGGATCGCCAGCGCGTCAGGATCGATGCGCTGGGCATCAACATTCACGGACGAGGATGCGGCCTGGGACATGGATGGCGGGCTCTCTTTCGCGCGGCCCCGGGGTGGGCTCGGCGCGTTTTGAGCAACACACACGAACATCTTGAATTTCAAGGATTATTTATCATTCGAGACAGACTTGTCATGAACGTAATCCCTTAGGACGTGGATAAAAAGTTTAAACGGAATTAGTTCTCCGCGCTCGCTCGAGAGGCTGAACCGACATGCGCACCTTCCCCTTCTCCCTGTCCCTTTTGCTGACCCTGGCGGCGTTCAGTGGTTGCAAGAACGAAGACCCACCGGCGCCTACCTCTTTGAGGGCGACGATCCGCCGCACGTCGCACGGCGTTCCCCACATCCAGGCCGACGGGTACCGCGGCCTGGGCGCCGGCATCGGCTATGCGCAGGCGCAGGACGCGGTCTGTATCCTGGCCGACCAGTTCCTCAAGGTGCGCGGAGAGCGCGCACGCTACCTGGGCCGAGGCCCCCAGGACGCCTTCCTCGAGAGCGACTTCACCTACCGCGGGCTCGCGCTGAGGGCCCGCGCCGAGGCCACCTTCAACGAACAGTCCGCGGAGGTGCGCGAGCTCGTGCAGGGCTACGCCGCGGGCTACAACCAGTACCTCGCGGACGTGCCGGCGGCGCAGCGCCCCGAGGCATGCAAGGGCGCGGCCTGGGTGAAGCCCATCAGCGCGTACGATCTGCTGGCGTACCACCTGGACCTTTCGCTGTTCGACACGCTGGTGCCGTTGCTCGGATACGTGGGGAATGCGCATCCGCCGAGCGGCGAGGTGGGCAACCAGGCCCCGTACTCGCGGGGGCTCGCACTGCCGGCGCGGAAGGATGCGCTGGGCAGCAATGGCTGGGCGCTGGGCCGTGACAAGACGGCCAGCGGCCGGGGCATGCTCATCGCCAACCCCCATTTCCCGTGGGAAGGCAGCCTCCGCTTCCACGAGAGCCACCAGACCATCCCCGGCAAGCTCGACGCCTATGGCGTGTCCCTGCTGGGCGTACCGGCCATCAACATCGGCTTCAATCGCGATCTCGCGTGGACGCACACGGTGACGGCGTCGAGTCACCTCACGCTGTACCGGCTCAAGCTCGTGCCCGGCGACCCCACGGCGTACGTGTATGACGGACAGGTCCGGCACATGACGTCCCAGACCGTCACCGTCGACGTGCGCGGAGAGGGGGGCGCGATGACGCAGCAGACGCGCACCTACTGGCGCAGCCACTACGGCCCCCTCCTCGCGGGCCCGGGTGCCGACTGGACGCATGAGATCGCCTACACGGCGCGCGACGCCACGGAGAGCAACAACCTGTTCGCGGAGCACTGGCTGCGGCTGGACACGGCGCGCACGCTCGACGAGGCGGCCAGCGTGGAGCGCACCGTGCGCGGCGCGCCTTGGGTGAACACGCTCCTGGCGAGCGCGGATGGGCACACGCGCTACGTGGACGCGTCCCGAGTCCCCTCCCTGAGCCCCACCACCGTGGCGGCCTACCGCGCCTCGCTCGACACCACCCCGGACGCGCCCGTCTTCGCGGCGCTGGGACTCATCCTCCTGGATGGCAGCACGTCCCGCGACGAATGGGTGGGCCTGGACAGCGAGACGAAGGGCCTGGTGCCCATCAACGCCATCCCGCAGCTGTCCCGGACCGACTTCGTGATGAACGCGAATGATCCCGCGACGTTCACCAACCCCGCGGAGCCCCTGCTCAACCTGCCCTTCCTCTACGAGATCTTCGGGACGCGAGGCCGCATGAGCCCGCGCTCGCACATGAACCTCACGCTCATCGCCGAGCAGGGCGAAGCCGCGGCGTCGGGGAGCGACGGGCGCTTCACGCGGGAGGAGGCGGAGCAGGCCATCCTGAGCAACCGCACCTGGGTGGCGGAGCAGCTGCGCGCGGCGGTGGTGCAGCGCTGCCAGGGCGCCGGGCCCGTCATGGTCGAAGGCAAGCCGGTGGACCTCACGGAGGCGTGCCGGTTGCTCGCGGCGTGGGATGGCCGGCTGGAGCTGGACCGCCAGGGCGCCATCGTGTGGCGTGAGTTCCTGAACCGCTTCAGCCGTTCGGACCTGGTGGACCAGGGCGTGCTCTTCGCACGGCCGTTCGATCCCGCCCACGCGGCCGTGACGCCGGCCGGGCTGGTCCCCGCGCCGGAGACCGGGGTGGATCCCGTGAACCAGAAGCTGGGTGAGGCGGTGGCGATCCTGAACAAGGCGGGCATCGCGGTGGGCGCGAAGCTGGGAGAGGTGCAGTTCGCGCGCAAGGGCGACCACAAGGTGCCGCTCCACGGCGGTGCGGCCTTCGAGGGCGTCACCAATGTCGTCGGCTATCTGGGCGCGAACGCGACGCTGCTGCCCCAGTCCCAACCGCATGGCCCGCTGCTCTCCCCCGGAACGGGGCTCACGTCCGAGGGCTATCTGGTCGACTTCGGGACCAGCTTCCTGATGGTGATGGAGTTCACGCCCGAGGGTCCCCGCGCGAGCGCGGTCCTCACCTACGCGGAGTCCACCGACCCCGCGTCACCCCACTTCGCGGATCAGACCACGCTCTTCTCCGCCAAGCACCTGCGCCCCATCCTCTTCAACGAGGCGGACATCGCCGCGGATCCGAACCTCAAGACGACGGAGCTGCGGATCAACGCCACCTCCCGGCTCGAATGACCTCATCCGCCGGCAGGACTTCAAACCAGACACCGCCCCGCTCCCGTCGCGAGCCTCGCGGATGAGTCACCACGACGGGATGCGTCGTTCCTGGACGCATCCATCGTGCCCGCGACCTCGGCAATGTCTCACGGCGTGTGGGTGGCTCCGGATATCGGCAGACAGCTTCACTCATCTGTCGACATGCTATGACTCAGAGTATAAGTCCGACTGTCGCCGCGGGCCCAAGCGGGGACACCTCGGAAACCGAATGGCCACCATCCTCTTCGCTCCGCTTCCACTCGCTGGCCACATCAACCCCACCCTGAAGCTCGCGAAGGCGCTCCGGGCACGCGGGCACCGGGTGGTCTACTGCTCCCTGCCGGACATCGAGGCCGCGCTTCAGGGAGAGGGATTCGAGTTCATCCCTGTCTTCGGCTCCATCTTCCCAAAGGGCCTCGTGGCGGAGATGTCAGCCAAGGCGTCCCAGCTGCGCGGCCGCGAGCTGCGCCGCCTCGCGCGCGACCACATCCAGCGCCGCAACGCCGTGCTTCAAGCCGCGCTGGATGGTGAATACGACCGCCTGCTCCAGGCGCTTCGACCGGACCTGGTCCTTTGCGATGACCGGGTGATCGACCTGTCCATCGTGTGCCATGGACATGGGATCCCGGTGGCACGCCTGAACACCACCCTCCCCCAGCACCTGGTGCATCTGCTGCCGACGGGCGCAGGGAAGCCGCCGCTCAGCGGACTGACGACGGTGATGCGCTGGCTCGAGTTCCTGCTCGGGCGTGTGGGGCTGGTGCCGCGCTTCCAGGAGTACCACCGGCGGCTGGCGCTCAAGCATGGCTGCCCGATGGAGTCCGTGGGTTTCCCCCCCTTCCAGCTTCCCCTGCTGCGGGACGTGGTGCTCTTCCCCAGGGAGTTCGCCACTCCCGAGACCCCCGAGGGTCGCGCGCGGGTGTACCACCTGGGGCCGTCCATCGATCTGGAGCGGCAGGAGCCGGAGTTTCCCTGGGAGCGGCTCCAGGACGACCGGCCGCTCATCTACTTCTCCCTGGGCACCCTGGCCTTGTCCGGCCAGACGCGCAGGGTGCTGGAGCTGGTGCGCGAGGTGGCCGCGATGCGGCCGGAGTGGCAGTTCGTCCTCGCCGTGGGAGCCCAGCTCGACCCGGCGAACTTCGACGGAGGTCCGGCCCGGATCGTGGCGGTGCGTCACGCCCCGCAGATCAAACTGCTGCGAAAGGCAGCGGCCATGATCACCCATGGGGGATTCAACAGCGTGAAGGAGTGCATCTATTTCGGCGTCCCCATGGTGGCGCTCCCGCTGAAGGACGATCAGCCAGACGTGGCGCGGATCCTCGTGCACCATGGGCTCGGAGTGCAGGGGACGGTGAAACACCTGACGTCCGGCGCCCTGCTCTCGCTCCTGGACTCCGTGGTGGGGAGCCCCCCCCATGCCCAGGCGCTCGCGAGGATGAGCCGCTGCTTCCGCGAGGCGGAGTCCACGGAAGCGGATGTGGCCACCCTCGAGCACTTCCTGTCCGGGTCACAGGCCGCGCTCGCCAAGGCGGGCTGAGACACCATCAAGGGTCACGCCACCTCCACCCGGGCCCCACGCTGTCCCCGCGCGAGGGTCTCCGCGGCCCGAAGTGAGAGCGCGATGATGGTGAGCGTGGTGTTGACGGCTCCCGCGCTGGGCAGGCTGGACGCGTCCACCACGTACAGGTTGTCGACCCCGTGGACGCGGCACTCTGGATCCAGCACGGAGGTCCTTGGATCCGTCCCGATGCGCGCGGTCCCGACCATGTGCCACGGCGCATCGAAGTGTTCCGAGGCATGAACCCAGCGAAAACCGGCTTTATGGAAGAGAGAGACGGCGGTCCGCCGCAGCTTCCGGTACGTCTCACGGCTGGGCTGGGGATTGTGGACCCGCGCGATCTGCTCATCGCTGAAGTCAAAGCCTGACTCCGCGGTCCCCACCGCCTCCGTCATCAGCAGACACACCAGACTCCGGCGCGCGACGAACTTGACGAACGGAGCGGTGAGCGGATGCACCTGTTGCCAGATGGGGATCTGCCCGGTCGCCTGGATGACCCCCAGCGGATAGGGCGAATCCTCAGACGCCTCGTAGAAGGCATTGATGGCGAAGGTCTTCTGATGGAGCTCCGGAACCGCGCGGAGTCCCACGAAGGGAAAGATGAAGCCGCTCGTATGTCCGGCCAGATAACGCCCCAGCGCACCGCCGGCGTTTCCAATGCCATTGGGATGAACGTCGCTCCGCGAGCGCCAGAGGAGCAAGGGTGACTCCTTGACTCCAGCGCTCACGACCACGACGTCCGCGTGCACCACGACCTCCTCGCTGCCGCGGCGGAGGAGGACGCCGGTGGCACGACGGCCGTCAGGGGTGGTGAGCACCTTGAGACATTCTGTTCCCGTGCAGAGCTCCACCCGGCCCGTCTTGAGGGCGGGCCTCAACGCCGCGACCTCCGCGTCCATCTTCGCGTCGCGATGGCAGTAGTAGCCATCGCAGGTCGAACACAGGACGCATCGGCCGTTGGGGCCCAGGTCCACGCCCTTGGGGATGTAGCCCACGGGAACGCCGCAGGCCCGGAGACGCTCCACCTTCTCCGCGATCCAGGGCTCGTGTTCGATGGGCCCGTGAGGGAAGGGCTTGGAGCGAGGCGGCTCGGTGGGATCTCCTTCGGGGGAACCGTGGACCGCGTAGAGACGCTCACCCTCGTCGTAGTATCGCTCGAGTTCGGAATAGGAGACGGGCCAGGCCGGCGACTCTCCATGCTCCGTGCGCTTCGCCCCGAAGTCGCTCTCTCGCAAGCGGTAGAGGGCCGCGCCATAGAACTTCGATTCGCCGCCCACGTTGTAGCGAATCCTGCGTCGCTGGTACTCGCCGATGAACGTCGTCTGCTGTCCGTCCCGAGTCGGTTCCGGCTTCAGGAAGTCGCCTTGCTCGACGACCAGCACCTTGCAATCACGGCGAGCCAACCCATGGGCGAGGGTGCTCCCCCCCGGGCCGCTTCCAATGACAATCACGTCGTACCCAGACTTGACCCAGCTCACGATGTCGACCTTCGCTTTGTGAAGTATTTTCCAGCCGCGTGCTCAGCGAGCCGCGGCGCCGCCGCGCGCCCTTGAGACGGCCAACGCAAGGAGCTGACGACCCACCATCGGCATGTACCGCGGAAGCTTCGCGGGGTTTCTCAAGGCCAAGGCCATGCACTCCCCCCACGCTCCCTTTTGAAGGGGCCCCCGGAAGCGCGCGTCCTCCAGCTCCCCTTGCTTCCGGCCGCGATAGAGACCCATCGCCTCGACGACCTGCCCATGCGCGTGCGGATCCAGGGAGCCCAGCAGCTCATCCGCCATGTCGAGGATGCGGGTCAGACACTTCACGGGATCCGCGGTCAGCGAATCCGCCCGGCTGCGGTAGCAGTACATCGCTTCGTGCGACACAACCATCTGGCCGCCCCCAAGCAGGCAGCGAAGCAGGAACTCGAAGTCCTCACCGGCCCTCAGGGCGGGTTTGTAGCGAAGCTCCCTGGCATCGAGGAATGACTTGCGAAACATGGGTTTCAGGAACCCATAGTCATCCACCGCCATCTTCAGCGCATCCACCTGGAACGGCTTCTCAATCCGTCCCCATCTCCGGGCCTGCGTCTGGAAGAAGGTCACCTTGGGGTGCGGCTCCCCTTCTGGGACCAGCAGCAAATCATCACAGACGATGGCCGCCTGGGATGTTTCAGCGAGCGCCAGCAGGCGCTCCAGACGCTGTGGCTTCCACCAATCATCGGCATCCAGGACGGCCACCCACTCACCCTGCGCGTGGTCGATGGCGATGTTCCGGCTCTGGGATGGCCCCTGGTTCTGCTCGTTCCGGAGGACGCGAATCCGGGCGTCCTGATACCGCTCGGCGACCTCCACGGTCCTGTCCCGCGAGCAATCATCGACGATGACAATCTCAAGGCTCGGGTGTGATTGCTCAAACACCGAGTCGATGGCGGCACCCAGATATGCCTCCACGTTGTATGCAGGGATGATGACGGACACGGATGGTTTCGTCATTCTCAGGTTCTCGATCTTCCGGTTTCCCCCGTTCTACCATCCTGATACCCTCCAGAGTCATGGCGAGAATCGTCTTTCTTCCCCTGCCGGAGGCCGGCCACATCCATGCGACCTACGGGCTCGCCAGGCAGTTGGCGTCGCGCGGGCACGAGCTTCTCTACATGGCTCCACCAGACGGACAGACCTTCCTGCGCGGGCAGCCCTGGCCCTTCATCCCGGTTTTCGAAGAGGCGATGCCCCAGGGGCGTCAGGCGGAGCTGGACTCACAATTGGCCGCTCCCGATGTCTCCCCCCGAGCCCGCAAGGAGATCATCCGGGAAGTCCTCCACCGGCACGGGCTCCGCATCACGGAGGCGCTCTTCGGAGCCACGCTCGAGTCTCGCATCAGAGGGCTCGGCGCCGACCTGCTCCTGGTCGATGCGACCTTCCCTCTCCCGGTCCTGGCGGCCCACAAAGCGGGCGTGCCCGCGTTTCAGCTGTGCACCAATCTCGCGTTGAACCGGGATGTGTCGGTCCCACCGTTGAACTCGCACCACGTCCCGACGGGCGGCCTCGGCTCCAAGCTCCGGATCCGCCTCGCCTGGCAAGGGCAATACCTGCGCACGTTCCTGCCGTTCGAGGAGAAGATGCGTGAACGCCTCCGCGCGTTCTATCGCAGCCATCCAGGCGCCCCTCCCGCCAACTTCAACACGCACCTCCAGATCGGCCCCCACCTCCAGGTCCCCACCCTGGTGATGAGCGCGCCCGAGTTCGACTTCCGTCGTGCGGCCTCGGACGTCCATTACCTGGGCCCCTGCGTGGATCTGGAGCGGGTGGAGCCCCCGCTCCCCATGGCGTTGCCTCCGGGCGAGGCGCCGCTCATCCTGTGTTCACTGGGGAGTCATGGAGACCGGGTGCGTGGACACCATGCCTTCTTTCAGTCCGTCATCGCGGCCGTCGCGCGCAGGCCCCAGTGTCGACTGCTCATGGCCGTGGGAAAGCATCTGCGGACGGACTCATTCGGCCCACTTCCGCCCAATGTCACGGTGACGGATTGGGTACCGCAAATCGCCGCACTGAGACATGCCTCACTCATGATCACGCATGGCGGGCTCAACAGCATCAAGGAGTGCATCTGTCTGGGCATTCCGATGCTTGTGTATCCCCTCATGTTCGACCAGCCGGGCAACGCGGCCCGTGTCGTCCACCACGGGCTCGGGCTGCGGGGAGACATCCGGCAGGCCTCGGCGGAGCAGGTGGGCGCGCAGATCGACACGATCCTCGGCACCCCCGCCTTCCAGACCCGAACCCGTGCCATGCAACACACCTTCGTGGAGGCCGATGCCTCCAGCCGTGGCGCGAAGACGCTGGAGCAGTTGCTCCAACCCCCGCACCCGGTCCGGCCCAGCGTCCCGGAGCCGCTCGCGTCTTGAGTGGACCGCCCGTCAGGAGGCGCGATCCGTCACGGCCGGCTCGGAGGGAGGGACCAGCTTCCCGGCGTCGAGCCTGAGGATGCGATCAGCGACGTGGAAGTACCGGTCGTCGTGAGAGACGACCACCACCGTCTTGCCCTTGCGCTTCAGCTCCGGAAGGAGCTCCGTGTAGAACACCGCCTTGAACGCGGGGTCCTGGTCCGCCGCCCACTCGTCGAAGAGATAGATGGGACGGTCTTCCAGGTAGGCGGTGAGCAGCGCGAGCCGCTTGCGCTGGCCCTGCGACAGCTCCGTGGTGGAGAGGACGCCGGCCTCGACACGGACCTTCCGCGACAACTGGAGCAATGACAGATAGCTCTCGACCCGCGGGGCGAGCCCTTCTCCGACGAGTCCGAGCAAGCGCTCGAACAGGTAGAAGTCCGAGAATACGGCGGAGAACAGCTGCCGGTAGGACTCCTGCGACGGCTCCGTCACAGGCTCACCATCCACGAGGATCTGTCCGGCCTCCGGCTGATAAAGCCCTGTGAGCAGCTTGGCCAGGGTGGTCTTCCCGCTGCCATTGCCACCCACGAGGAAGATCAGCTCTCCGGGGTGCAGTCGCAGATGAATGGGGCCCACGATGAAGTGCCCGTCCGACTCCTCGCGGTAATAGGTGTGGGTGACGCCCACGAACTCGACCGACTGGAAGGACTGGCGGACCAGCGCGTGGGTTGCCGGAGCCTCCCGCCCACCCGTCGCGAAGGAGTCGAGCGTGAGGCCCAGCTGTTGGACCTTCGTCCACGAGACCTCGCCCCGGCTCAGGATGGGCAGCGTCTCCATGACGGACTGGAGGGGCTGCTGGAGGTAGAGCGACGCGATGCAGTACCCCACCAGCGCCGAGGACTGCACCCAGCCCAGGCCGGGCAGCACGAAGATGAGCGCGCCGAGGAAGACGAAGGACAGGAGCATCCCCATGCTACCGGTCGCGGCGAAGACGTTGCCGATCCGGATCTGCAGGGTGCGCACGAGCCAGGACGTGGACTCGACCTCTTCGGTGAGGAACGCCGCGCGCCGGTCCTGGTGCAGCTTGAGTTCCTTGATGCCCTCCGTGATGCCGCGGAGCTGCTTGTAGAGCGCCCCCTGGTGCTCTCGCGTGCGCTGGAGGTCCGCGATGGCGCTGCGGGACAGGAGCCGGTAGCCCACCACGCTCAGCGCGACGAGGGCCAGGAGGCCGACGAGCAGCTGCCACGACAGCCACGCCAGGTAGACGAAGCAGCCCAGCGCGATGGCGGTGTTGGTGAGGAAGCGCGGCAGCACGCCCAACGCGGTGCTGATGACGAAGAGGTCCTCGGTGAGCACCGTCATCACGTTGGGGATCCCGTGCTCCTCCAGGCGCCGCAGCGGCGTGGCGACGACCTGACGGGACAGGCGCATGCGCATGTCGAAGAGCGCGTCCCCGTTGAGCCTGTTGACCAGGGCCTGCGTCCCGTAGCGCAGCAGCAGCGTCAGCACGCAGAGCGCGACGAAGCCCAGGGCCAGGTCACGGCTCACCGCCAGCTGGGCCGCCAGCGCGTGGTTGATCAACGCGATGAGGCCCGCGTTGCTAGCGCCCGAGAGAAGCCCGCAGAGCGTCACCAGGATGAGGGACGCGGGAGACGTCCGGAACAAGAGGGCGAGGAATTTCATGGGTGACAGGCCCGGCAATCCTCGAAAACAGGGCCCGCGCCGGAATCGGTGAACAACTCTACATGAGTTCCCCACGACCGCCGCACTCTGTTGGATTCGGCGGGTTTCGAGGCGCGGAAAAAACAAAGGCCCTGGAGTCACCGGCGTGCACCGGGAACTCCAGGGCCTCTATTTGGTCGGGGCGACAGGATTTGAACCTGCGACCACGTGCACCCCAAGGAACCCTGGGAGCCGCCCAGCGGGTACCATCCATTCACCCCCCCCTGTAAACACTCGGACTTCCTCGCCCGAGGTTGTCCAGCCGCCCCATCTAGTACCCCAGGACCCCAAAGATCTTGCTGCTAGCTTGCTGCGGGCCCCGCCCCGGTGGCACCAGTAGCCTCGAGTTCTGGCCGGCTGCTGACCGTCCGGGAGGTCTCGGAGCGACTGGGGGTCTGCCGGGCCCCGGGGTACCGGATGTGCGAACGGGGGGGGTATTGCCACACATCCGAATCTCCAATGCAGTTCGGGGCAGGGAGGCAGCCTTGGAACAGTTTCGGTTGGAGCACTGGGGCGCTCCGTAACCCGCGTCCGACTGCGTCAAGTTCTCCAGGCTCGCCAGAGCCATGGGGACGAAGAGTCGGCATGAAACTGGAAATCAATATGGATCATCCCCAGATGCCGGACGCCGTCCATGAGTCTGAAGGCGGGCTCCGTCATCGGCGTCGGCAATGGCCGTAGCTGGAGAGCGAGGTAATCGACCCCCTGCGTAGGCCCGGCCCAAGAGGCCCCTCGTGTTCGGAGGCCTCCATCTCCCCGGATATTGGTTCGTTCATTCCGAAAGCGCGGCTGGCATAGACTCCGATCGCGCTTGGCAGAAGCAGTGAACCGGGGTGGCCTGTATGCACAGGATAGAATCGGCACCTCATGTCTACCCAGCATTGGTGGAGCAATGGCAGAAACGGAAGTTAAGGTCACCGTCTACCGACGGGGGTTCATCATCGATACAATCACGCGGCCCCTTCGACAGTTGAACGGTAAGCCGGCCGTGAAGTACAAGCGGCAGTTGCACGATCTGGTCGGTGGCAATGCGATTCATCTCGATGGACCACCACCCCAAGCGCCAGCGCCGCCCCAGGTGAGCAAGGTCGTCGCGAAGCATCCCCCGCCCAGGAGCGGCTGGGATCCGCTCCAGAAGGCCGTCATCGAGACTCGGCCGGAGGCGCGGCTTCTAGTGGACGCGGGCCCCGGCACTGGCAAGACAGCCGTGGCCTGCGCCCGAGTTGCCAGGCTGATCACGCAGTACGACATCCAGCCGACGCGCATCTGGCTCATCAGCTTCACGCGCACGGCGGTCCGGGAAATCCGCGACCGCATCGCCAAAGCGCTGGGAGACCAGGAGGCCGCCTACGCGGTGCGGATGGCCACGATGGACTCCCACGCGTGGGCCATCCACAGCGGCTTCGACGAGATGGCGAAGATCGCCGGCTCGTACGAGAAGAACATCGAGGACGTGCTGAAGCTCTTCCGGGAGAACGACCAAGTCGTCGAGTACCTGGAATCGGTCGAGCACCTGATCGTGGACGAGACTCAGGACGTCGTTGGCATCCGGGCGACCCTGCTCACCGAACTCGTCTCCCGCCTGTCGAAGAGCTGCGGCGTCACCGTGTTCGCGGACGAGGCCCAAGCCATCTACGGCTTCGCCGACGAAGACGAGGGGGAGTCGGGCAGGGACCGGCAACCCCCGATCACCGAGCAGCTCCGCAAGGGTGGGTTCGGGTTCGAGGATAGGTCGCTCCAGCAGGTCTTCCGCACGGACTCCCCCAACCTGCTCTCGCTATTCACCGCCACGCGGGCGAAGGTACTCACGCCTGCACCGAACCCCGCCAGCAAGCTCGAGGACATCCGGAAAGAGGTCGAGGCGCTCGCACATGGCGAGGTGCCCAGGATCGAGGAGCAAGGTCTGGAAAAGGCGGAGGACGTGCTCGTGCTGTACCGCAGACGGGCGGAGGTGCTGATGGCCTCCTCGTTCCTCAACGCGCAGGGTGTACGGCATCGTATCCGCATGTCCGGGATGCCCATATGCATCCCGCCCTGGGTCGGCGCATGCCTCGGCGAGCACGAGGGTTCCACGCTGACGCGGACAGGCTTCCTCGCCCTTTGGAAGCAGCGGGTGGTGGGGACCCCCTGCGAAACCCTGACGGCGGACGAGGCCTGGGAGTTCCTCTACCGGCACGCGGGCAAGCGGGAGAACGTCGTCGAGATGCAACGCCTGAGAGTGGTCCTCGCTCGGTCCCAGCCCCCGGCGGATTTCTGCTCGTCCGAGCTGGGCACCCAGGGGCCAATCGTAGGCACCATCCACGCCTCCAAGGGCCGGGAGTCGGGCACAGTCCATCTGATGATTCCGCGGGGCAGCGCGGGAAAAGACACGGACTGCGACGCCGAGGCCCGGGTCGTCTTCGTCGGCGCCACGCGGGCCAGGACCAGACTCATGGTGGGCCAGAGCATCCGGCACTACTCGACGAAGCTGGAGTCGAGCCGCATCTACTCCCATAAGGAGGGCACGGCGACGGCCCAGGTTGAGATCGGCTGCGATGGGGATGTGTCCGCTCAGAGCGCGGCCAGCATCTCCCTCTACGACACCGCCGACGAGGTCCGAGCCGTCCAGGAGCGGCTGCTGCATCTGACGACGTTCCCGTTAAAGGCCAGGGCCTTCTGCGACCGGGAAGCCGACTTCACGTACATGCTCCGGACAGAGGAGGGGGGCGAATTTCTGGGGGCGTTGACGGGTCACGTCAACGCAGAGCTGTTCAACGTCGCCCAGGTGATCTGCAGCAAGAGCAGAGGGCGTCGGCGACCGCCCAGCGAGATCTGGCACTTGCACGTGGTAGGTGTACGGACTGCAGTGTTCCCCCCCAACTCCCCGGATGCGGAGCGAATGCATGCTCCGTGGTCAACGAGCGGAATCGTGCTGGTCCCCGTCATTCTGGGTTACATGAAGCTGCCCTTCCCCTACTACTGGGGCAGAGAGAGCCACGGCCATGGACAGGAAGATCATCCTCGAGCGCCTCGAGCGCGATCTGGTGGGTCCACCCGGCGGTGACGACGAGACGCTCGCGTCCCGCCCTTCGGACGTTTACCTGACAGGCATCCTCTGGCCTCGCGAGACCCGGATGGGAGAAGAAGAGGATGACCGCCTGGGCGCCGGAGCGGGCGATGACGACAATGGAGGACCCGCCGGTGAGGAGGAGGAGATCTCGCTGGCCGGGCTCAGTCGGCCATGCTCGGCGGGCATCTCGTTCGCGGTCGCTTCGGACAACGCGGCCCCTACCGTCAAGGTGACGGTGCAGTGTGCGGCCTACTCCTCCAGGGAGTCCTCCAAGCGCGAAGGGGCCGGGAACCGGAAACCACCACTAGATTGGGTGCGCAGGCAGCACATCATGGAGATCGATCCGATCCGCTGCGACCAGTCCTCCGGAAAGGTGGAACTGGCCGCCCCTGCCAAGGCGCTGACGGTACACGGACTCCCGGAAAAGCTTGAGCTGCACATCCGGACGACTGAGTGGAAGAACGGCCGCTTGGTGACCATTACCGCGATCAACGCCGCCAGACCTGACGAGAATGACGGCCGGAACGGCATCGAGCGTGCCACCCTGTTCCAGGTCTCCATCGAGGTGAAGCCGGGCCCCGGGACGCGACTGATCGCTCGGCCCTCCAGGAAGGCCATCGTGGACAAGGAGGACGAGTCCGCGGCACTGCTCTACCGTCACGCCCGGGAGTTCGCGGTGGGGCATACCTGCTCCGCCTCCTGGGTGGCGGAGCGCGACACCGACCACGCCTCGTCCATCTCCACCACGTGGGTGCCACGGGCCATCGTACCCACCGTCAACCCACGAGGCCACGAGGTCTTCTCCGCTCTGTCCGATGGAGCGTCCCGTCCGCTGTCCGCCGAGTGGCTCGCATCAGCGTCCGACACCGCGATTGGCCCCGCCCTCATGCAGCTCGTCAATGCATACCGCGAATGGATCTCGCTCAGGGCAAAGGATTGCGCTGACCTATCAAAGGAGTTTCGGGATGCGGGTGAAGCCAACCTTAAGGAGTGCCGCAAAATCGCCGACCGCATGGAGGAAGGTGTCAAGGCGATCTCCGGCAGCCCGAAGGCCGCAATCGCCTTCCGGCTGGCCAACCAAGCAATGCTCCTGCAGCACAGTTGGGATCGCGAGAAGGCGAAGAACGGCCCCCTGACTTGGCGCCCGTTCCAGCTCGGCTTTTTCCTGCTCGCGGCCGCCTCGCTGTCGGACCGGAGCCACCCCGACCGGGGCACCATGGACCTCCTCTGGTTCCCCACCGGCGGTGGCAAGACCGAGGCCTACCTCGCGCTGATCGCCTTCCTCGCGTTCCACCGCAGGTTCACCACTCCTGGCGGGCCGGAGGCGGGAACCGGTGTTGCGGCCCTCATGCGCTATACCCTGCGCCTGCTGACGACCCAGCAGTTCTCCCGCGCCTCCGCGATGATCCTCGCCTGCGAGGCCTTACGTAGGCGGAAGATCCCCGGCGTCCCTTCCGGGGTCGAGCTGGGCTCCACGCCGTTCTCCATCGGCCTCTGGGTGGGACGAGACGCCACGCCGAACAGGTTCGAGGACGCGCAGGCGGCGCTCTCGGGCAGTGCGGACGTCGCCTCCCCCAGGCAACTGCTCGCCTGCCCCGCATGCGGAACGAACCTCCGTTGGGAGGCGAAGGAGCAGGATCGCTCCATCCACGTCGCCTGCCCCACGTCGACCTGCGCCCTGTACGATCCCGAGCTGCCGCTCCCCATCTGGACGGTGGATGAGGACGTGTACAACAAGCGCCCCACCCTCCTCATTGGCACGGTGGACAAGTTTGCCCAGATCGTCCGCCGCAAGGAGGTGAACGACCTGTTCGCCGTGGGGACGGGCCTGTCCCCCGACCTCGTCATCCAGGACGAGCTGCACCTCATCTCCGGCCCTCTCGGCACCGTGACGGGCCTGTACGAGGCGGCCGTGGACAAGCTTTTCACCCGGAATGGCCAGCGGCCGAAGATCGTCGGGTCGACGGCCACCATCCGCCGCGCGTCGGACCAAGTCGGGGCCCTGTTCAACCGGAAGACCTGCCAGTTCCCATCCCCCGGGCTCAGCGCATCGGACTCCGGGTTCGCCGAGGAGGACCCCGATGCGCCCGGCCGCTTGTATGTGGCGGTGACCACGGCGGGCCGGTCGGCGAAGTTCACCCTTCAGGCAACGGCGGCCACCCTGCTCCAATCCGCCCACGCGGCGTTCCCGTCGCCCGTGGCGGCGGACCCCTACTGGACGCTGGTGGCCTACTTCAACTCGCTGCGCGAGCTCGGCGGGGCCCTCGTTCTCATGCAGGACGATGTCGCCGACACCGTTGGGATGTATGCAAACCGCCGGGGCGAGTCGGCCCGGCCGGTGAAGGCCGTCGAGGAGCTGACCTCCCGGCTCTCGCAAAACGAGGTCCGGGCCATGCTCGACACGCTGGCGACGAAGGCGGGGCAGGATGGCGCCCTGGATGCAGTGCTCGCCAGCAACATGCTCAGTGTCGGTGTCGACGTGCCACGGCTCGGCCTGATGATGGTGAACGGCCAGCCCAAAGGCATCGCCGAATACATCCAGGCAACTAGCCGCGTGGGTCGTCAGCACCCGGGCTTGGTCGTGACGGTGCTGAATAACGCGAAGGCGCGGGATCGCTCGCACTACGAGACCTTCTCCACTTGGCATGCCACCCTGTACCGGGACGTAGAGGCGACCAGCGTCACCCCGTTCGCCTCGCGGGCGCGAGACCGGGCCCTCCATGCTGTGCTGGTAGCGCTGGTCCGGCACTTAGTGCCGGACATGCTTGATCGGCCGGACCTCACTGTGGCCGACTCCGCCAAACTCGACGCGGTTATCGCCGAACTGGTGGGGCGAGCCAAGGACGTGGACGAGTCCGAGAAGAACGTCGAGGCCGAACTGAAGGACCGACTGGAGCTGTGGCGCACAAGGGCCCCGCAGCAGTACTGGAACGACCGGCGGCCCCGGCAGTCGTTGCTGCAGAGCGCCGAGCGGGCCGCCACGATGCGGGCTCTGGGCCGTTCGCCGGGTGAGGCCTGGGCCACATTGAACAACATGCGGAATGTCGAGCCCTCCGCGCACTTCAGGCTGGCCGAACGGCTCCGGGACCTGATGGCGGCGGCGGGAGGAAAGGGAGAGACTGGCAATGGCCAATGACATCGGGAAGCTGCGCCGCAGCACGGTCGTCTCGACCTTCGGCCCTGGTGCGGTGGTGGATTTCCGCGCGGATGGAGCCGCAATCTCGGGAGTGGTCTCCGGCATCGATGAGTGGGACAACAGCTTCAAGCCGGCAGGGCTGGCCAATCCCCAGCGCGTCCATGAGCCCCGATTGGAGCGGAAGCTCGGCGTGCGGGGCTTCCGCCTTCCTCCGGTCATCGACGAGAACAGGCGCGACGACCAGGGCAACCCCGATCCTGACCCGAGGCGGCTAGTCGCAGTCCGTTTTCCGGACTGGCTCCTCTGCCCGTCCTGCAACCGGATCGCGCCCAGCCGGAAGTGGGGCGATGCTCCCGGCAAGGCTTGGCGCATCTGTGTGCAGTGCACCCGGAATGCCCCGGGCGGCAACAAGGTCTTCGCGTTCCCGGTGCGCTTCGTGATGGCCTGCAAGCGCGGCCACCTCGAAGACTTCCCCTGGCACTGGTGGGTCAACCACAAGCCCAATTGCGAGAACAAGTCGGGGTTCTTGATGCTCAAGGCGGAGCGGCCCGGCCTCGCGGGCCTGATCGTCAGGTGCCCTGAGTGCAAGGAGAACCAATCCCTGGACGGCATTTTCAGCAAGGAGACTTGGCGCAATCACAAATGCAAGGGGAGGCGGCCCTGGCTCGCGGGGACCGATGAGGGCTGCGGCGAGCCCAACATGCAGGCCATGCAGCGCGGTGCCTCCAACCTGTACTTTCCCGCTATCGAGTCGGCGCTGAGCATCCCGGACTGGTCGGATAGCATCCAAGAAGCCCTGGGAATCTACTGGCAGGATCTGGTGGACACCCCCTCCGAGGACCGGCCAGCGATGGTGCGAATCCTCGCGCGCGGAAGCCTGAGGCAGGTCCTTGAGGAGCTGAAGCTGTCGCCAACGGAGCTGGCCGAGGAGATCGAACGCCGTGTCCAAGCGATCCAGGCGCCGGATGTCCTCGATCTCCGGGCTGGCGAGTACCGGCAGTTCACCCTGTCGAGCGGATACTCCGACCACTCCGACAAGGAGTTCGAGACCCGATCCGTGCCGGTCCCTCCGGCCCTCAAGGCGTACTTCTCCCGCATCGTCCGCGTCGCGCGACTTCGTGAGGTCAGGGCAATCTACGGGTTCACCCGCATCAACCCGCCGGGCGATGGTAGCAAGGGGATCGCCGCCATCTGGCAAGCGAAGAAGCCGGACTGGCTCCCTGCCATCGACGTGCGGGGGGAAGGCGTATTCCTCGAGCTCTCGGCCGATCGCCTCTCCACGTGGGAGACGGACGCGGTTAGGCAGCGGGCCGAGCGGGTGAATGAGGCGTGGAAGAAGGAATGGGCCGCCCGATACGGCGAACAGGACCCCGTGCAGCGGACCATCACCGCCCGGTTCCTGCTGGTGCACACCTTCGCTCACGCCCTGATGCGGCAGCTTACGCTGGACTGCGGATACTCGAGCGCGTCGCTCCGGGAGCGGCTCTACGTTCGCGACGGCGAGGGGGCCATGGCGGGGCTGCTGGTGTACACCGCCACGTCCGATGCCGACGGGACACTCGGCGGACTCCAGCGGCAGGGAGAAGCCGAGCGGATCGTCAAGACCATTCCTGCGGCGATCCAGGCCATGGAGTGGTGCTCGTCGGATCCCCTGTGCATCGAGGGGGTCATGGGCGGGTCCGACGGTCTCTCCCTGGCGGCATGCCATGCTTGCGTCCTGGCCCCCGAGACAGCGTGCGAGGAGTTCAACCGCTTCCTTGACCGCACCATGCTCGTGGGCGCCCCGCAGCACCCGGAGTTCGGCTACTTCGCTCCTCTGCTCAAGCCCCAGGAGCCCTGACCATGGCAGTGATGTGGCCCCGGGCCCTGCCCGATGAGGTGAAGCGCAACGAGCTGCGAGCGGCGGAACGCAAGGTCTATGAGCGTCTGGCGTCCGAGTTGGACAGATCCTGGGTTGTCTTCTACTCGCGCCCCTGGCTGGGCTTGAAGCCGAGCGGCGAGGAGATCGACGGGGAATGTGACTTCGTCATTGCGCGGGCGGACTCCGGAATCCTGGCCATCGAGATCAAAGGCGGGGCGGTGAGCTTCGACCCAGCAACGACCCAGTGGATGAGCCGGGACCGCTGGGGCCTGCGCCACAAAATCAAGAACCCTGTCGCCCAGGCCCGGACGTCGAAGCACCAGCTGCTCGAAAAGGTGAAGAACAGCCGTGCATGGAAATCGCGCCGGATCCGGGCCAGGCACGCCGTCATCCTGCCGGACTCTCTCCGCCCGGGCTCCGAGCTGGGGCCCGACATGCCCCTGTCGCTTTTCTGCTTCCTCGATGAGTTCGAAAAGGGGCTGGAGCCCTGGCTGAAAACTCGGCTTGGCACGCCCTCGGCAGTGGACGGGGAAGAGCCGCTGGGCAGGGATGGCCTTGCTGCCCTCGAGGAACTGCTCGTCAAGCCGTTCGCCCTGCGGACTCCCGTAGGACACTTGGTGGCCGAGGACGATGCGGCCCTCCAGGCCCTCACGCCGGGGCAGTACCGCATCCTCACCTGCTTGGAGGAGATTCCCAGGGCGGCGGTGTCGGGAGGTGCCGGGACGGGCAAGACGCTTCTCGCGATGGAGAAGGCGCGGCGGTGCGCTGAGACCGGGATGCAGACCTTGCTGACATGCTTCAACAGACCGCTGGCTGACCACCTCTCCACGGTGTTGGGACCCGACTCCGGCGTGGAGGTGATGACCTTCCATGCGCTGTGCAAACGCAAGGCGGAAGCCGCGGGCCTGAGCGTTCCCGATGGGACGATTCCCGATGTCATCGACGAGCGCTGGCCCGAGCTCCTGATGCAGGCCGCTGAGCGGCGTCACGAGCTGCGGTACGATGCCATCGTGGTTGATGAGGGACAGGACTTCCGCCCTCACTGGTGGCCCGCCGTGGATTCCCTGCTCACCCGTTCGGGGCGAGCGCAGCTGTACGTTTTCCTGGATGGCAACCAGCGGGTGTACAAGGAAACTGCGGGGCTCCCCAAAGATGTCGGGCTGATCCCGATCCGGCTCGCAGAGAACCTGCGGAACACCAAACGAATCCACGAAACGGCGTGGCGACACTACGCCGGTCACGCAACTGAGGCCATCGGTCCGGAGGGTGTTGCGGTGGATTGGCGGGAGGTGCCGCTTGGTGGGATGAGGCAGGCCCTGGACGCATGCATCGCCCGGTACGTGGGCCAGGAGAACATCCCGGCCGAGGACATCGCGGTGCTTTTCGCCCGTGAGCAGGAACTCCGGGAGCTGGTCCCCGGCAACCGGCTGGGCGGATGCGCCACCGTCACTTGTGGTCCGCTCCGAAGGGGAGCCTTGACCGTGGACACCGTGCGACGATTCAAGGGGCTGGAGCGGCCGGTGGTCATCGTCATGGCCGACCCGAACCTCCTCCGGGACAAGGAGCTGGCCTATGTGGCCCTGTCGCGTGCCAGGAGCTACCTCATCGTGATCGGACCCAAGGACTGCTTGGCCCGAATCAGGGAGCCCGAGTAGACAGAGGCAGCGCGGGGTTCCCGCCGCTCCCCATCGCGTGGTTCCGTTGGCGTCAAAGCCGCACCTCACCGCCTATCGGTATGTGCACCTGGGTCCGGCTGCGAAGGGTTCCATTAGCCAGCGGCTAGGCCGACCTCGTGCTGTTATGCGCGCAAACGGAGGGGACATGCGCGTTTCCGATGGAGGCCGGGAGCTGGATGCGACGTTCTCTGTTGAGGGCCAAGCCGGTGCGTGGGAGCTGGTCTTTGAGGCGCGCGGCGGGACACGGGGGAGGCCGGGGGCCGTCAACCCCGAATACCACACGGGCCTTGAGGTCCTGCTGGCACGGCTTCGCCAACTGGGGGCGGCCATCGCAAGTGTTGCCGCGCACGCTTTTTGATGGTTCCACGGCGTTCCACGGACCGGCTCGTTGATGGGCACCTCCAGCAAGCGAGCGAAACCACTGGAGTCCATCACGAGGGCGCGCGGCCGGGTGTCACCGCCGATGATGGCCTCTTCTTGAGGCGATTCCCTTTGGGGAATCGACGGTTGCAGCTTGAGCCGGAGCACGAGGCGGCTCAAGGCTGCCCGGAGGGCACCGCCGCCAGGCGGCCGTAGTGCCTTGAACCGACTCGGGATTCCCGCGTCCATCATCCAACCGGCTCACCCGGCCATCAACCAGCCTGCCTCGCAACAGCAAGTTTCGAGGTCGATTCCCGAGACACACAGCGGAAGGGCCTCACCCGGGATCAGCGCCGACTCCGGCTGGTCCGCCAGCCGTACCCCCTCAGCCTTGAGCCCGCGATGGACCTCCGCGAGCTCCGTCTCAACATCTGCCGTGCGAAGGGACACATCGGGCGAGACCCGACCGCGAAGGGGTATGGAAACGGCACGAAGCGCATCCGCCTCTTCCTGCGTCTTCCCGAAGCCTTCGCGCCGGACCGTCGGGGGCTGGAGGAGGTTCTGGCCTTCGGCGTCGCCGACGGCGGCGCTTCGCCTCCTCATCTGGCTCCGGTTAGCACTCTGGCCATGCTTCGGCCCAGTGCGGCGTGCTTGGTGCCGCGACGAACGGCCGGTGGCGCGGAGGGACTTGAGTGATGCGGGACACTGGCCCTAAGACGCGTCCGCCCCGCCCCAGGGGTTCGGTTCCGAGGACCTCCATGTTCAAGAAGATCGCCATTGGCTTCGCCGTCGCCCTACTGCTGCTGGTCGGCGTCATCGCCACCCGCCCCTCCACCTTCACGCTGTCGCGCACCGCCACGGTGCCAGGAACGCCCGACATCGCGTTCGCGCTGGTGAACGACTTCCACCAGTGGGCACATTGGTCCCCTTGGGAAAAGCTCGACCCCAACCTGAAGCGCGTCTACGGCGGCGCCGAGTCCGGCGTCGGCGCCACCTACGCCTGGGTAGGCAACTCCGATGCCGGCGAGGGCCGGATGACCATCGAGGAGAGCAAGACCGACGAACTCATCCGCATCAAGCTCGAGTTCATCAAGCCCTTCACCGCCACCAACACCGCGACCTTCGCGTTCAAGCCCGTGCAGGATGGCGTCGCCGTGACGTGGTCCATGTCCGGTGAGAACAACTTCATGAGCAAGGCGTTCTCGCTGTTCTTCGACATGGACAAGCTCGTGGGCAAGGACTTCGAGAACGGCCTCGCCAGCATGCGCACGGCCGCGGAGGCGGAAGTCGCGAAGCGCGCGGAGGCCGAAGCCGCACGGAAGCTCGCCGAGGCCAAGGCCACCCAAGAGGCCGCCGCCGCCGCTGCTGCCGCTGCACCGACGGAAGGCGCTCCCGCCGTCGCCGCGCCCACGCCGTAGCCCGGAACAAGAAAGGGGCGGCCGTCGTCCGGCCGCCCCTCCCCTTCAACTCAACCCCTCACCACTACTTCGTGAAGGTGATGGGCCCCGACGACAGCGTGGTGTTGTTCGCGCCGTCCACCGCGCGCACTCGCCATGTATGCGTGCCCGTGGCCAGGCCGTTCACCGTCGTCTGCTCCGTGCCCACGCCGTAGACCTCGAACTCCCACAGCGAGTAGCCGTAGGCCGTGGCGCGCTGCACACCCCGCATGCGCACGTAGCGGCCCACGCCAGCCACCGTCCAGTCGTCGATGCCGCCGTCGCCAGTGTCCACTGTCTTCAGCGCCACCCAGTTGGTGCTGCCATCCAGTGAGGCCTCCAGCACGTAGCGTCGGCCGTAAGCGGCCTCCCAGTTGAGCACGATCCGCTTGAGCGAATAGATGGCACCCAGGTCCACCGTGATGGACTCGGTGTCGCCCGTCGTCGCCGTGCCGACGCTCGACCAACGCGTCGTCAGGCTGCCGTCCACCGCGTCGTTCGCGCTGCCGAACTCCACGGACGAGGCATACGCGTTCTTGCCCAGCGCCAGGTTCGTCCCCGCCGCCACCGGCGTGCTGCGCAGGATGGAGGGGCTTCGGTCCGCGCCGTCCACGATGAGGACGTACTCGGCCACGCCCGCGCCCACGTCCGTCGTCTGCTCCCAGATGAAGCGCGTGGACGTGCCGGGCACCGCCTGGCCCGCCGACGGCGACAGCGCCGCGAAGGCCGACGGCGGCGTCGTGTCGTTCAGCGTGAAGGTGAACGTGGAGGACTGCGTCACCCCGTTCGCCCAGTTGAACGCCTTCACGAACCAGGTGTGCGTCCCGTTCGCCAGCTTCAATCCGTCCAGCGCCGCCGACGGCGTCTTGGTGATGGCCACCGGCATCGCGCCACCGTCCAGATACACTTCGTAGCGCTGGATGCCCGTCTGCGGATCGCTGCTCGCCGTCCAGGTGAACGCCGGACGCGTGCCGGTGATGACCAGGTTGTTCGACGGCGTCAGCAGGTTGAACGCCACCGGCGGCGTTGCGTCCATCAGGCCAAAGCCCTGGATGCCGGAGCCGTACTGGAACAGCGGGTTGCCATACGTGGGAGGCACCGGCAGGCCCGCCGCGATCTTCTGGCGGATGGCCGTCCGCTCCGCGTCCGTCGCGCCCAGGTCGAAGGGAAGGTCCCACCTCTCCAGCTGGCCGCTCTCCACGTCCGTGCCAATCTGGTTCATGCCGCGCGGCAGCTGCCACGGCGTCTTGCCGCGAGGCAGCACGTCACCGAACAGCACGTCCGCCACCGCGTAGCCCCCCATGTCGCCGGGGCGGTACGCGATCATCAGCGCGTTGGAGATGGGCATGACGTTCGTCAGCACGTAGGGCCGGGGCATGATCATCACCACCGTCGTGGGGATGCCCCGCGACTTGAAGCTGTTGATGATGCCGAACTGGTCACCCCACTTCGCTTCGTGCGCCGGGCCAATCGGGTCGCCCGGCAGGTACGGCTTCTCCTTGTCCCACTCGGTGCCGTGCGTGAAGTAGCTCTCGCCCACCACCACGATGGCCGCATCCGGCGTGACGCCTCCGGGGGCGTTGTCCTTGTAGACCGTCAGCCCCGCGGCCTCCGCGCGCGCCTTCACCGCCGCGTAGATGGTCGGGTCGCCGAACTCGGTGCCGTGGAAGTCCGAGCGCCAGGTCACCATGCAGGACATGTCGTCCGCGCGAGGGCCCGCGATGACCACCTTGCCGCCCGCGGGCAGGCGGATGGGCAGCGCGCCATCGTTCTTGAGCAGCGTCATGGCCTCCTGGGACGCACGGCGCACCGCGGCCTTGCTGTCCGCCGTGTGCCACTGGGAGGTGCCCGCGGGGCCCTGCTTGTACGGGTCCTCGAAGATGCCCAGGCGGAACTTCAGGTCCAGGATGCGGCGCACGGAGTCGTTGATGCGCGCGACCGGCACCTCGTTCTCGAAGTTCGCCATCGCGGACGGCGTGGCGCCGCCCATCACGTCCGAGCCCGCCGTCGCCGAGCGCACCCACGAGCCCGACGGCAGCCAGTCCGAGCAGATGACGCCGTCGTACTTCAGCTGGTTGCGCAGGTAGTTGAGGATGCCCGGGTTGTCACCCGCGCCGTAGCCCTCCGGCCCCAGCAGCCAGCTGCCGGCGTAGCCCGGCATGATGCCGCTGGTGCCCGCCTCGATGGCCGCGTGCCACGGACGCATGTGGTAGTGGATGGTGGTGCCATCGTAGGTGATGCCCGCCTCGCCGCCGGCGCCCTGGCCCGGCCAGTGCTTCGTCGTCACCCAGATGGAGGACGGGTTCACCTCCGGACCGCCCTGGAGGCCCGCGATGAGCGCGCGGGTGATGCCCGCCGCCAGGTCGGCATCCTCGCCATTGCCCTCCTGGATGCGCGGATAGAGGACCTTGGTGTTCACCTCCGCCAGCGGGGACAGCGTGCCGCGGCTGCCAATGGCGAGCTGTTCCTTGCGCTGGATGTCGCCCATCTCGTGGATGGTGTCCAGGTCGCGCGACGCGGCCAGCGCGGGCTGCGTGGGCCAGCTCGTCTTGTACCCGTGGATGGAGTCACCCGCGTCGATGTGCGGAATGCCCAGCCGCGTGGCCGCGGACGCCTTCTGGAACATCGGGATGTCGGTGGGCGACAGCGGCCCCATCTGGAAGCCCGCCTCCGGGTACACCTTGGCGTCGTAGAACATCTGGAGCGCCTTCTCCCGCAGCGTCATCCGGCCCAGCAGGTCATTCACGCGCACGGAGATGGGGTTGTGCCAATCCTCGTACGGCTCGATGGTCCCATTCTTGTTCAGGTCGCGCATGCCATTGATGAGGTTGACGCCGTCCGCCTGCGTCTCCACCACCGGCAGGTACACGCTGAAGTTGCCGATGTCGGAGCGCGACGTGGCGCCGCCCGACAGCGTCGCCACCACGTACCACTTGTACGTCCAGCGGTCTGGCAGGTCCTCCGTGAAGGTGAACGACGTGCCCGTCTGTGACGCCACCTGCGTGTACCGGTCCAGCAGGTTGCCCGCCGCCATCCAGTCGTAGTCGTTGCGAGTGAGGTTCACGTAGAGCTTGTAGTTGGTCGCGCCCGTGACCGTGGCCCAGGACAGCGTGGGCTTGCGCGTCGCGGTGATCATCGCGCTGTTGGCTGGCGCGGTCAGCCGGAACGCCCCCGCCACCGGCAGCGGCGCCGGCGCCACGTACGGGTCCGGGATGATGGTCGGGTCGCGAGGATCCTGGCCACCGCCGCCCGTGGAGTAGATCTCCACGTTCCAGTCCGCGCCCTGGACCGCCAGCGCCGTGACGGACTGGGCACGCTGCTGGGTGCCATTCACATCCACCACCGCCAGCCGGATGTCCGTGTTGGGCTGGGTGGGAGAGAACTGGTTCTTCGACAGCGTCACCGTCGTGTTGGGCGGGAACGTGAGCTGGTAGGTGAACGGCCCGGGCGGGTTGCGCACGGACGGCGTGGTGTTGCCTTCCTCCGGCACCGGCGTCACGGAGAGGGGCGCGGGCGATACATTGATCTTCGCATACGCCAGCTCCGGGAAGTTCAGCTTGATGGTCTGGTTGGTGGTCTGCGTGGGCGGCGGAGTCGTGCCCCCGGACTGGTAGACTTCAAAGGACCACAGCGAATAGCCATAGCCCGTGCCACGCTCCGTGCCACGCATGCGGATGTAACGGTAGGTGCCGGAGACCGGAATCTCCCGGCGGCCGATGGCGCCGTTGGTCACCGTGTTGAGCGTGGTCCAGCTGGTGTCGTCGTTGGAGCCGTCGATGGTGTACGTCTTGCCGTACGCGCCCTCCCACTCCAGCACCACCTTGCCCACCACCTGGGGCGTGCCCAGGTCCACGCGGATCCACTGCGGATCCACGCCCTGCACGGAGGCCCAGCGCGTGTTGATGTCGCCGTCGAACGCGAAGCCCGGCAGGAGGTACACGGAGTTACCCTCCACGCTGGACGCCGTCGCGGGCTTGTTCTTGGCCAGGTCGCCCGTGGTCGTGCCGCCGCCCGTCTCATAGACAGCGAACTCCCACAGCGAGTAGCCATAGGCGGGCAGCGCGCGAGTGACGCCCTGCATGCGGACGTAGCGGCCCGTCGTGCCAGCCGGCAGTGTCAGGTCATCCACCCCGCCGTCGCCATTGCTCACCACCAGCGCGTCGGTGAAGGTCGTGTTGTTGTTGGAGACCTGGATCTTGTAGCCCGTGGCATAGGCGGGCTCCCAGGTCAGCACCACGCGCGCGATGGTTCGCGTCTGGCCCAGGTCCACGGTGATCCATTCATTCTCCGTGAAGCCGCTGGACCACCGCGTGCCACCGTCCCCATCCACCGCGTACTGGCCCAGGAAGGGCCCTTCCGCGGACGACGTGAAGGTGGGCCTGTTCAGCGCCACGTTCGTCTGGGCATGGGCTTCGGAAGCACCCAGGGTGGACAGCAGCAGCAGCACCGCCGCGAACGCGTTCAAGAGCCAGACGCGCGGTGCTGGTGGAAGGCATGGGCTGACGCCCCTGCTTGACAATTGCGATGAATATCCAGACATTGGGGGACGACTCCTTGAGTAGGAACACGGCGACACACGCGTTCGCGCGCACGGCCAGGGCGCGCGGCGGACGCAGGGAACTGCCCGGCGGGAGTACTGCCTTCCCTGCCCTGCCGACACCGGGCGCGGGGGCGCGCTGGTGTCGTCAGGACAAAGCTCGGGCGCTCCGGCTGTCACACGACGACAGCCGGCCCACCCTTCCTGGCACTGCGTTCCTGCCTAGTTCGCGGTGAAGTACAAGTTGTCGAGCAGGAGAGACTGCCCCGTGGCTCCACCTTCGGCGCCGAAAGTGAACGGGGATGAGACGTCATTGAGCTTCAGGCCCGCCGCGACGAAATCCGCGACGGGGATGGCCAGATGGTGCCACGCGCCGTCATTCGCCCAGCCGTAGCGGGTCGCCGCGAGCGGATAGCCCTTCTCGTTCGTGCCCACGCCGGAGGACATTCCAAGCTTCACGTTGGCGAAGCCGGCATCCGTCGACTTCATGCTGACGTGGAGCGTCTTCCACGCATCGAAGTTGCGCGACGTCTTCCAGTGCACGCCGAAACCCAGCCACGCCTTGTTGTTCCACAGGATGCGGCTTGCGATCTTGCCCTCCACGCGGTCCGCGTCGTCCTCCACGTAGACGGTGTTGTCGTAGAGGTAGAAGTTGGTCTCCGCGTTGTCGAGCAGCACCTCTTCGGAGCGGCCCATCTCGTAGAAGATACCCACCATCATCCGGCGCTGCCCCGCGACGTAGGGGTCGGGCCCGGGCAGCAGCTCCGCCGCCGGGTCCGAGCCTCCGTCAGGGTTGCCCGGCAGCTCCTGCCCCGTGTAGTCCGCCGGGCCCGGATCCGGGCGGCAGGCAGCGAGCAGCAACAACAATCCCCACGCAGGCTTCTTCATGGCTTCACCGCCCGGTCCGCACCACTGGAGGTCTTCACCATCACCCAGCCGCCGCTGACGCTGCCGCCCAGCTCGACGACGCCCTTGTAGGAGGGCGTCGCCAGCTCGTAGGCCACCGTGCCGGACGCGTCGTACGTCACCGCGTCCGGGAAGTTGTCGAGCACGGACTGGAAGGCCTTCACCGCCATCTCCCGCGCCTTCGGCAGGCTGGCTTGATCCGCCAGGCCCCGCTGGTAGATGGCCGTCAGGTTGAGCGCCGTGTAGTACTGCGCCTCTCCATACGGGCCGTTCGCCAGCACCGTGGCCCACGCGTAGTAGGCCGCCACCGGATCCGCCCCGGACTGGATCTTCCACTTCGTCTCCGTGCCCACGCCCGAGCCCGCGAAGGGGTTGTTCGGGTCGTCCAGCACGGACGTGTTCGGGTAGATGCCCATGGCCGGGTCGGTGACGGTGAAGGTCAGTCCGTCCAGCGACTTGCCATAGAGGATGGTCGGGTCGTCGTAGCAGCCGGACAACGAGGCCACGGCGGCGGTCAGCAGGAAACCGGTCCTCATGATGCGTGTTCCCTCAGAGAGAAAGGATGGCATACGCGCCCACCTCGTATTCGCGACCCTTCAGGCCCTCGGTGAGGCCCCGGTCGTTGAGACCTTCGGAGTACTCGTCGAGCATGCGCACCAGCCCGCGCAGGCCGAACCGGGTGGACACCGCGCCCAGCACCGGCTTCTTCAACCCGTAGGACAAATCCCCGCCCAGCTGCACCGGGTACGTGAGGTTGAAGACCCGGTGGTAGTCGTAGGGTCCCCAGTCGTTGAAGTGCAGCTGGGCCGCGAGCAGCAGCGTGTCGTAGAGCACGGAGCCATCCAGGCCGAAGCGGTGGACCTGTCGGCTGTCCTCGCCGGAGGACTGGTTGCTGCCCACGAACGCCGTACCGAACAGTCGCAGGGACTGTGAGGGGTTGCCCACCAGGCGCAGGGACGTCTCCCATTCATCGCGGGGCACCGGCGCGCTGCCGAAGGCGATGGTGCTCCCATCCGCGAGGATGGCGATGCCCGCGTCGCGCGACGTGGGCTGGTGGCGGTAGACGATGTCCAGGCCCGCGGCGAACGGCGCGTCCTCGCGCATGTCGCGGTCCCAGGACCAGAACCAGGTGGCGGGCGTCGGGTCGAAGGTGATGAGCAGCTCGCCGCCCAGCGTCTCGCGGTTGTCCAGCACGCTGAACGCATCCGACAGCACGCTGCGCGGACGCACGCCCGCGTAGTAGCGGCCGGTGTCTGGATCGTAAGCGTCCTGGATGGTCGGGTTCGGCCCGACGAGGGGCTTCTGGTACAGGAAGTTGGGCGACACCTGGAGCATCCCCAGCTGCACCGCCGCGCCCAGCTGGCCGGAGTAGTGATTGCCGCGTCCGCTCTCCCGCAGGCTCCACCCGGTGATGATGTTGGCCTGCTCCGGCCCGCTGTCCGCCACGAGGCCGCGGATGGAGGACTGGGCGAGCCAGCGCACCGGGCCCATGTCGTAGGTGAGCCGCGCCTTGGCGCCCAGCGTGTCCAGGAACTGCACCTTGTCCTGGAGCACGTCGTAGCCGCTGTTGAGATAGCTGGGGGCGCCGTCCGGCGCGGCGCGCGTATACGTGAACGTCTCCCCGATGCGCTGGGGCGCGGAGAAGAGGCCGCCCACGTCCAGCACCATCTTGCCGGTGGCGTACTGGAAGTTGAGCGCCGTCCTGCGCGCGATGCGCTCGCGCACCACGGAGGCCGTGGACGAGGACGCGCCCTGCGCCAGGTCCTCCTGGTGCACCAGCGTCACGTTCACCGGCCCCACGCGGTTGCGGTACTTGGCCACCACGGAGGGGTTGGCGCCCCAGTACAGCTCCGGCCCCACCGCCACCTTCAGCCCTTCGATGGCGCGCTTGCCGCTGAACACCACGCCGAACGGCGCGTTGCCGTGGTAGATGTCCAGGTTTGGCCCGTAGTTCGCCTCGCGGTAGAGGCCGAAGAAGTCGCCCTCCTCGCCCCAGTGGTAGTGGCCGGTGCGGTAGTAACCCTCGAGCGCGAAGTCCGTCCGGTCCAGCTTGAACTCCGCCTGGTACAGGGCGAAGCGATCCAGCGGCGACTGTTCGCGCACGGGGGCGCCAGGGCCCACGGGGACCGCGTTCGCGCCCGGCGTGGAGGGCGTGCCGCGGTTCTCGTAGAACAGGTTGTTGAGCCGGTTCTGCGCCACGTTGCCCACGACGTTGAACGACGCGCGGCCGTAGACGCCGCTGGACGGCTGGAGCGCCAGGTCGAAGAAGATGGACTCGGTGTGGTCCGCGGAGCTCTGGTTCGGCCGCACCGTCGCGATGCTTCCGCGCGACAGCGAGCTGTCCAGGAGCAGCCGCAGGTTGGACACCCGCACCGCGCCCAGCTCCTCCGTGCGCGCCAGCGCCACCGACGACGTGTAGCCGCTGGTGAGCGCGGACGGACGGATGTTCCCGAAGTAGTCGCGGATGACGTCCGGCGTGGTGGTGGCCGCGTACGGGTCCAGACGGAAGGCGGCCTGGAGGACGTAGTAGGCGGTGCGAGGCTGGATGCCGCTGATGCCGTTCGCGTCCGGCGGGCCCAGGGCCGCGATGCCGAACCACTCCTCGTTCATGTTGTTCTGGCCGGGGACGAAGTCCGCCGTGTAGCCCCCGTTCGGCCACGACGCCGTGGTGTCGTGGATGGACAGGTTGGACTCCTGGCCCATCTTCCACCAGCCATCCACCCACTGGAACACGAAGCCACCCAGGGCGGTGCCCGACAGGCCCTGGCCGTAGCCCTCCAGGTAGATCTGCTCCCACTGCGTGCGCAGGTACTCCGCCTGCGCCACGTGGTCCTCGCGGCCCGCGCGGGCGTCGTACGCATCCGCGCCGAACTCGGAGAAGAACACCGGCTTGTTGAGCTTGGCCTTCACCTCCGCGAACAGGTCGCGCGCGGTGGCGCCGCGGTAGACGTTCGTGCCCAGCACGTCCAGGTCCTGGCAGTGCTTGGCGATGAGGTCGATGTACTGGAGGTCGCCGTTGGCGATGGACACGGGGTGGTTCGTGTCGCGCTTCTTCACCGTGCGGGCCGCCTCGCCATACAGCGAGTAGAGCGACTCCGCGCGCGCGGCGTCCTCATGGCCCGGCAGCGCTTCGATCTCGAAGGACGTCCAGTGCAGGCCGTAGTTGTTCTCGTTGCCCAGCAGCCACATCAGGACGCCGGGCACGTCCCGGTAGACCTCCACCTTCTCGGCCAGGGCGCCGAGGATGGCCTTGCGGTGGTCCGGGTTCGAGTAGTCGATGTTGACGACCATGACCCCGTTCACCGGGTGGCCATAGCGTCCCATCAGCGGGTTGAGCATCGTGTAGATGCCGTAGTTCCGGTGGATGTACTCGACCCAGACGGGCGGGATGTCATCGAACTGGCGGATGGCGTTGATGCCCGCGTCGCGGAGCATCCCCATCTCCTTCGCCAGCACCTGCTTGATGAAGTCCTCCGGCTGCGTCCACAGCGAGTACCGGTAGTTCTCGCCAATGGGCGTGTAGCCCCAGTTGACGCCATGGATGGGGAAGTCCTTCCCATCCACCTGAAGCTTGAAGCCGCGCTCGTCGTGGTACACGCGCGTCACCGTGGTGCGCGGGGCGCTCGAGGGTGCGGCCGCCTGGGTGGCGGGCATCAGCGGCGCCCTGGGGGCCGCGGGCTCCGGCGCGGGGGCGGCTGGGGCCGGCACGGGCGCCGCGGCGTCCACGGGGCCCGCGGAGGGCGGCTGCGCGGAGGGCGGCGACTGGACAGGAGCTCCGGCCCCGGACACCTGGGCCAACGCCTGGGGGCCGCACAGCGCCAGACACGTCGTCAGGAAGAGCCTTTTCAAGCGGCCTGCTCCACGTCCAGCCCGTTCTGGGCCACGACGTCGCGATAGAGGTGGGCACTGTCCTTCGGGATGCGCTGTTGGGTCGCGTAGTCCACCCACACCAGGCCGAAGCGCTTGGTGTAGCCGTAGCCCCATTCGAAGTTGTCGAGCAGCGACCACGCGAAGTAGCCCGCCAGCCGCACGCCCTGGCGGATGGCGTCACTGCACGCCTCCAGGTGCGTGCGCAGGTAGTCCACGCGCTGGGCGTCGTGCACGCGGCCATCCGCGCTGGGGGCGGTGGCGTACGCGCAGCCGTTCTCCGTGATGTAGATGGGGCCGGGGTCGTATTCGGTGTGCAGGTGCGTGAGCAGCCGCGTGAGGGCTTGCGGGCACACCTCCCAGTCCATGTCCGTCTTGTCCGGGCGCACGTGCACCGTGCGGGGCGCGTTCTGCTCCTCCGGGATGCGGTTGCTGCGCAGGACGGCGCGCGAATAGAAGTTCACGCCCAGGAAGTCGGTGGGCGTGGCGATGGTCTCCAGGTCCCCGGGCTGGATGAAGTCCAGGTGCGCGGACGGGATGCGCCCCGCCTTCACGTGGTCCTCGATCACATCCTTCGGGTAGCCCCGCCCGTAGAGCGGATCCAGGAACCAGCGGTTGAAGCCGCCGTCGAAGTCCCGGCATGCGTCCGCGTCCTCGGGGCTGGGCGACGCGGGCTCGCCCGGCGTGAGGTTGAGCGTGATGCCCACCTCCGCGCGCTGCACGTTGGCGCGGATGACCTTCACCGACTGGCCGTGAGACAGCAGCAGCGTGTGCGCCGCGGCCAGCATCTTCGACCAGTCCTTGTGGCCCGGGGCGTGCTCGCCGTTGCCATAGCCCAGGTAGCTGATGCACCAGGGCTCGTTGTGGGTGATCCACCGCTTCACGCGGTCGCCCAGCGCGCGGGTGATGACATCCGTGTACTCCACGAAGGCGTCACCGGTGGCGCGCGCCGGCCAGCCCCCCTGGTCCTCCAGCACCTGCGGCAGGTCCCAGTGGTAGAGCGTGACGAAGGGCTCGATGCCCGCGCCCAGCAGCGAATCCACGAGGCGCGAGTAGAAGTCCACGCCCAGGCTGTTCACCCGTCCCCGCCCCTCCGGGAGGATGCGCGGCCACGCGATGGAGAAGCGGTAGGACTTCAGCCCCATCCAGCGCATCAGCTCGATGTCCTCCGGCCAGCGGCGGTAGTGCTCACAGGCCACCGAGCCGTCGGACTTGTCTTGGATCTTCCCAGGGGTGGCGGAGAAGCGATCCCAGATGGACTCGCCCCGGCCATCCACACGGGTGGCGCCTTCAATCTGATACGCGGAGGTGGCCACTCCCCACAGGAAGTCAGGAGGAAACTGACGCATCGGAGGTAACTCCTTTCGAAACTTCGAGGTGGCAGCGAACGAGGTGGTTCGCGGCCGGCAGGACGTCGGGAGGCGTGAGGGTGGAGCAGCGCGGCTCGGACACCGGACAGCGCGGCGCGAACGGGCAGCCCGTCAGCGGTGGCAGGCCCGTGGCGGGGCGCACCGGCAGCGCGGACTGGAGGAAGTCGTCTCCGTCCGGCACCGCCGACAAGAGCAGCTTCGTGTAGGGGTGGCGCGGGTGGCGCAGCACCTCGTCCGCCCTGCCCGCCTCCACCACGGTGCCCGCGTAGAGCACCAGGATGCGGTCGGCCAGGTGGCGCGCGCTCGCCAGGTCGTGGGTGATGAACAGGATGCCGATGCCGCGCTCCTGCGTCAGGCCCCGCAAGAGCTGAAGCACGCCCTTGCGCGTCGACACATCGAGCATGGACGTGGGCTCGTCCGCGATGATGACCTGCGGCTCCACCGCCAGGGCGCGCGCGACCGCCACGCGCTGGCGCTGACCGCCGGACAGCTCATGCGGGTAGCGCCCCGCGAATTGATCCGGAGGCGTGAGGCCCACCGACTCCAGGAGCGACAGCACCTTCGTGCGGAGCCCCGACTTGGGGACCCGGCCGTGACGCACGAGCGGCCGCTCCAGGTGATAGGCCACCGTGTGCACCGGATTGAGCGACGCGAACGGATCCTGGAACACCATCTGCACGCGCTTGCGGTAGTCGAGCGACGCCTGCGCGCTGCTGTCCGTGAGCACGTCGCGCCCCGCGAGCCGCAGGTGGCCCGCGTCGGGCATGTCCAGCCGGGCCAGCAGGCGCGCCAGGGTGCTCTTGCCGCTGCCGGACTCACCCACCAGCGCGACGATCTCCCCCGGCTGGAGGGAGAAGGACACGCCCTTGAGGATGGGCCGGCGCTCGCGGGAGAAGAAGCCGCCCGTGACGAAGCCACGGGTGAGCCCTTCCGCCTCCAGCAGGGGCGCGCTCATCGGTGACCTCCGGGAATGGCGGCGACGCGCGTGGACGGCCGGGACACGGGCAGCTCGGGGGCCGGCGCCGGCTGGGGCGCGGGGGCCGCGTCACCCGCCGCGAGGTGCGGGAACGACGACAGCAGCAGCTGCGTGTAGGGGTGGTGGGCTCCGGCGCGCAGCGCCGCGGAGGTGCCCACCTCCACCAGCTTGCCGG
Organism: Corallococcus silvisoli; assembly: GCF_009909145.1. NCBI lineage: Bacteria > Pseudomonadati > Myxococcota > Myxococcia > Myxococcales > Myxococcaceae > Corallococcus > Corallococcus silvisoli. The sequence continues at coordinate 71,252 of NZ_JAAAPJ010000025.1, read as the reverse complement.
CCTGGAGCACGCCCACGCGGTCCGACAGCGCGAGCAGGAGCGGCAGGTCGTGGGTGATGAAGAGGACGGCGAAGCCCAGGCGCTGCTTGAGCTCCACCACGCGCTGGAGCAGCTCCTTCTGCACCACGACGTCCAGCGCCGTGGTGGGCTCGTCCATGATGATCAGCCGGGGCTCCAGGGCCAGCGCCAGCGCGATACCCACGCGCTGCCGCATGCCGCCGGAGAGCTGGTGGGGCCACGCCGTCACCAGGTCCGGCGACAGGCCCACCATGCCCAGCAGCTCCCGGGCGCGGGCGTAGGACGTGGCGCGCGACACGCGGCCGTGCGCCGCGAGCGTGTCGTGGAACTGCTCGCCCAGGGTGAGCACCGGGTTGAGCGCGCTCATCGCGCTCTGGAACACCATGGACACCTGGCGCCAGCGGAAGGCCCTCAGCCCCGCGCCCTCCAGGGCGGTGACGTCCATGCCGTTGAAGAGGATGCGCCCCTGCGTGACGCGCGCGGAGGCAGGCAACAGGCCCAGCAGCGCGGAGCCGATGGTGGACTTGCCGCTGCCGGACTCGCCCGCCAGACCGAAGACCTCGCCGGGGGCCAGGTCGAAGGACACCGTGTCCACGACGCGGGAGGCGCCCTTCTCCGTCGCGTAGTCGATGCACAGGTCCTGCACGCTCAGGAGCACGCCCGGCGAGGGCCGGTCCACGTGCACGGGCAGCACGGTCCCCGGAGGCAGCGGCGCGGGCTTGTGCACGCGAAGCGCGGGGTTGGTCATCTCGTCGACGGCGGAGCTGAGCAGCGTGAGCGAGAAGCCCACGAGCGCGATGCACAAGCCCGTGGGCACGAAGATCCACCACGACCGCGTGAGCAGCGCCGCGTCGTTGCCGGCCCAGTAGAGGTTGGTGCCCCACGTCACCTCGCTCACGTCGCCCAGCCCCAAGAACTCCAGGCCCACCTGGGCGCCCACCGCGTAGAGCGTGTTGCCGATGAAGGACGCGCCCAGGATGGACGCCATGTTGGGCAGCAGCTCCCGCGACACGATGCGCGAATGGCTCTCCCCCGTCACCACCGCCGCGGACACGAAGTCGCGCCCGCGCAGGGACAGCGACTCCGCGCGGAACACGCGCGCGTTCCACGCCCAGCCCGCGACCGTCAGCACCGCCACCATGCGCAGGGGGCCGGAGGGCAGGTAGGCGCCCAGCACGATGGCCAGCGGCATGCCGGGGATGACCAGGAACACGTTGGTGGCGAGCGACAGCACGTCGTCCACGCGGCGGCCCAGGTAGCCCGCGGTGACACCCACGAGCGCGCCCACCAGCGTGACGAGCGCGCCCACCGCGAAGCCCACCGCCAGCGTCCGCCGGGCGCCCACCACCGTCTGGGCGAGCACGTCCTGGCCCTGCCCCGTGGTGCCGAACCAGTGCGCCGCGGACGGCGGCTGGTGGGGACGGCCGACGAGCTCGGACGGGTCCATCACGAAGAAGGGCCCCACCACCGCGAGCAGGAGGAAGCACAACAGGAGGCCGCCGCCCACGGCCGCCTTCCGATGGCGGAGCAGCCTTCGCAGGGAGTCACGCATGGGCGCGGGTCCTCGGATCCAACCAGAGGCAGATGAGGTCCACGGCGAAGTTCGCCGCGAGCACCGCCAGGGTGATGGCCAGGAACAGCCCCTGCATCAGCGGGTAGTCCTGGTTGCGCACGGCGAGGATGAGCAGGTAGCCCGTGCCCGGATAGGAGAAGACCATCTCCGTGAGCAGCGAGCCGGAGAGCACGAAGCCCACCGCCATGCCGAAGCTGGTGATGTTGGGCAGCAGCGCGTTGCGCGCGGCGTAGCGCAGCATCACCTGCCGGGGCGGCAGGCCCCGCGCGTGCGCCAGCCGGATGGAGTCCGTGCCCAGCGTGGCGACCATGGTGTTGCGCATGCCCAGCATCCATCCGCCCAGCGTGGCCACGACGATGGAGGACGCGGGCAGCACCGCGTGGCGGGCCACGTCCGCGGCGAACGCGAGCGACAGCCCCGGCTCCATGTCGTGTCCGTACGCGTGGCGCAGCGGGAACCACCCCAGCACGAAGCCGAAGAGGTAGAGCGCCAGCATCGCCAGCCAGAAGTACGGAAAGGCCCCCAGGAACGAGAGCGCGGGAGCGAGCCCCGAGTCCAGCCACCCTCCCCGGTTCCACGCGGCGAGCACGCCCAGGAAGGACCCCACCACGAAGCTGATGATGACCGCCACGCCCGCGAGGCCCACCGTCCACATCAGGCCGGTGCCGATGACCTCCGTCACGCGCGAGGGGAAGTACGCGTACGACATGCCCAGGTCACCCTGCGCCAGGTGCTTCAGGTAGGTGAGGTACTGGGCGTGGAGCGGAGCGTCGGTGAAGCCGAAGGCGGCCTTCAGCGCGCCCATGGCCTCCGGCTGCACCTTGCCCTCGAAGCGCGCGAACATGGCAGCGGCCGGATCGCCGGGCGCCAGGCGCGGGATCACGAAGTTGAGCGTGAGCGAGGCCCACGCGGCGATGAGGTAGAAGCCCAGTCGCCGGAGGATGTAGCGGCCCATGTTCGTTAGCGCTCCCTGGGGGACAGCTCCGTCAGCACCAGCAGGCTGTCGGGCTCCGCGTGTGGCGCGAGCCGCGCGTAGGGGTTCTGTTCGGTCGGGAAGCCCGTGAAGCGCAGGCTGTTGGACTCGCCCCAGGAGGGGTTGGGGAACAGCGGGATGGCGGGCGCCGTGGCGGAGAAGCGCTGCTGCACCTGGGACATCAGCGCGTGCTGCTCCTCCGGCGTGCCGGCGCGCTCGAAGCGCACGAGCAGCTCATCCGCTTGCGCGTCCCCCATGCGGTGCCAGTTGGCCGCCGCCACCTCGCCCACCGGCCGGACGGTGCGCGGTGACAGCAGCCACTTGTAGAAGTTGTACGGCGTGGGCCCATCCAGCGACCAGGAGATGGCCATCTGGAACTCGCCTTTCTGGAGGCGCGTGAACCAGGTGCCGAACTCGTACGTCTTGAGCTGCACGGTGATGCCCAGCTTGCGCAGGTCGCGGCCCACCACCTGCCCCGCCCGCACCCAGTCCGACCACCCGCTCACCACCTCCAGGTCCAGCGCGAAGGGCTGTCCCTCCTTGAGGCGGCGGAGACCATCCGGGCCGCGCGTCAGGCCCGCCTCGTCCAGGAGCTTGTTCGCCGCGTCCAGGTCGTAGTGGGTCCACGCGTCCTTCGCGACCTCCGGATCCTTCCAGCCGGAGTACGCGTCATTGAGGGCGGTGGCGTCCGCGGGGCGCGTGTAGCCATACATGGCCACCTCCACCAGCTGGTCGCGGTCCAGCGCCATGCTCAGCGCCTTGCGCACGCGCACGTCGTCCAGCGGGGGCCGCGTGGTGTTGGGATAGAGGAAGACCGTGCTGCCGTAGAGCGGGAACCACCGGGCGTGGTGCGCGGGGTCGCGCGACACGAAGGTGCGGTCCACCGCCGGCACGAAGTTGCCCGCCCAGTCCACTTCCCCCTCCACGAGCGCCATGTTGGCCTGGTCGTTGGTGGGGAACGCCAGGAAGCGCAGCGCGGACACCTTGGGCTTGCCGGGCATCCAGTAGTGCGGGTTGCGGCCCAGCTCGTAGACCTGATTGCGGAACAGCGTCACCTGGGTGAAGGGCCCGGTGGCCACCGGCTCTGGATTGGTGAACGTCACCGGATCCGCGACGTCCTTCCAGATGTGCCGGGGCACGACGATCTGGTGCGCCAGGTCGCTGAACCCCGGCAGGTACACACGCGAGAAGGAGAACACGACGGTGTCCCGGCCTTCCGCCTTCACGTCGGCGAGGAAGCGCCACACGCCGCCCGCGTCCAGCGCCGGGTGCTGCTTCAGCAGGCCGAAGGTGAAGACGACGTCGTCGGCGCTGAAGGGCTTGCCGTCGGACCAGAGGACCCCGTCGCGCAGGGTGAAGCGCAGCGTGCGCTGATCCTCCGACCATGCATGGCCCGTGGCCAGCCACGGCACCCACCGGGCCTGCGCGGAGCTGAAGATCTCCATGCACTCATACACGCCCGCGCGCGTGGGCCAGCGCGCACCGGCGCCCGCGAACAGCGGGTTGAAGTTGCGCACCCACGCGCTCTGCTGCTCCACGGAGACGAAGAGCACGCCCGGCGGCCGGGGCCGCGGCTCCGAGGAGCACGCCACCAGCAGCACGAGCGGCAAGAGCGCGCGGGCGAACCTCACTGCGCCGCCCTCTCGTAGACGCGGACGTAGTCCACCTTCATCGTCTGCGGGAACACCGTCTTGGAGTCCGGCGGCCCCACGAACGAGCCGCCCACCGCGACGTTGAGGATGATGAAGAACGGATGGTCGTAGACCCACTTCTTCCCGGCGGGCAGGTTGTCGGGCGTGGCCTCGAAGTAGACGGTGTCGTCCAGGATGAAGCGCATCCGCTCCGGCTCCCACTCCACCGCGTAGACGTGGAAGTCCGCGGCGAGCGGCGGGCCGGAGGCGGCGTACTCCCGGCCTACGTTCGCGCCGCCGGAGTAGCCCGGCCCGTGCAGCGAGCTGCGGATGATGGAGGGGATCTGCCCCCGGTGCTCCATGATGTCGATCTCGCCGCACGCGGGCCACGGAACGGTGTTGACGTTCGCGCCCAGCATCCAGAACGCCGGCCAGATGCCTCGGCCGGTGGGCAGCTGGATGCGCGCCTCGATGCGGCCGTAGGCCTTCTCGTAGCGGCCCTTCGTCGACAGCCGCGCGGACGTGTAGTCGTTGTTGCCGTAGCGCTCACGCCGCGCGGTGATGGCCAGGTGGCCCTCGCCGTCCAGGGACGCGTTCTCCGCCCGCGCGGTGTTGTATTCGTACTGGCCGTTGCCCCACCCGTCCCCGCCCACCTCCGCGCCCCAGCGCTCCTTCGAGGGCAGCGTGCCCGCGGGACCGTCGAACTCGTCCTGCCAGACGAGCTCCCAGCCCGTGCCCGGCTGCTCCGCGATGGGCTTGGGTTCCTCGTTTTGCTTATTATCCAGACCCGCAGCCGGGTCACACGACCCCAGTCCCAGGCCCGAGAGGGCCAGGGCGAAGACGAACCGACGCGATGTCATGCAGTCCTCCCGACGTTCTGCGTGGGAAAGAGGGTGCGGTCGCGCAGGGCCGCCTGGAGCACCAGGGTGGCCGCGCCCACGGCGATGGCGCGTTCTCCCAGGGCCGACGTGACGATGCGCGTCTCCGCCATGGACACCGACAGCGCGCGCTGCCGCACCGACGCGCGCAAGGGGTCGAGCAGCATCTCGCCCACGGAGGAGATCTCTCCGCCCAGGACGACGATGGCTGGGTTGAGCAGGTTGAGCAGGCCCCCCACGGCGATGCCCAGGTAGGCGCCCATGCCGTCGATGATCTGCTTCGCGGCGGCATCGCCCGCGCGGGCGCCGTCCACCAGGTCGCGCACCGTGGGGCCCTTGCGGCCCCGCGTGCCCATCAGCTCGCGCGCGCGTTCGGTGAGCGCGGTGGAGCCGATGAGGGTGACGAGGCAGCCCCTGAGGCCGCACACGCAGAGCGGCCCGTTGGAGTCCACCGCGATGTGGCCGATCTCACCGGCCGTGCCTCCGGCGCCCCGGTAGACGTCGCCGTGGATGATGTGGCCGGCGCCAATACCGGTGGCCAGCTTGATGTACGTGAGGTCCTCGCCCCCGGCGCCCGCGCCCCAGAAGCACTCCGCCAGGGCGCCGAGGTTCGCGTCGTTGTCCACGAACACCGGCATGTCGAAGGCGGTCTCGAACCACTCCCGCACGTCCACGTTCTTCCAGGCGGGCAGGATGAGGGGGGACATCTTCCCGGGGGCGGCCGGGTGCACGGGGCTGGGCACGGCCACCCCCATGCCGACCACGGAGCGGCGCGGGACGCGCTCGGCGTCCAGGCACTGCTGGATGAGCTCCCGGGCCTTCTGGAGAGACCCTTCCGGATCGCCGCGGACCGCGTGGCTCGCCTTGCTCTGCGTGCGCACGCGGCCGCGGAGGTCGGTGAGGACGACCGTGACGTGGGTGGCGCCCAGTTCGACGCCCACCAAGCTGAAGGCCTCGTCGCAGAAGCCGATGAGGGTGGGACGGCGGCCCCCGCGGGAGACCCCGGCGCCGATGCTGCGCACCAGGCCCGCCTGCTCCAGGTCCGCGACGATGGCGGAGACGGTCGACGGGCTGAGCTCCGTGCGCCGGGCGATCTCCGCCCGGGAGATCTGACGCTCGCGCCAGATCATGTTCAGCAACAGGCCGCTGTTCTGCGCGCGCATGCCCGCCGCATCGACCGTCAACACCGCCGTTCCCGCTCTCATCGTCCGCTCACGTTCCGTAGTTGGCGCACCGGGCGCTCACAGGGGGATTACTGCCACTGGATGTCGTCGATATAGAAGGCGAACGGTTCGTCATGTCCGCCCGCGGACCAGCCGAAGCCCGCCGCCACGTCTGCGTAGCGGATCTTGCTGATGTCGAGCGTGTACTTGACGGGGGTCGTGGTCAGGACGGCGGCCGGGTTGAGCTTCTTCTCGAAGCCGTCCTGGGAGTCCGCGCCGTAGCCGACGAAGAAGTCGACGGTCTCTCCGCCCTTGTCGCTCCACGCGTAGAAGGTCACGGCCTTCGCGCCATCCGGCACCAGGAAGCCGGGGGTATTGGTCTTGCCCCAGTTGTCCTGAGGGTACTGCCAGAAGACGCCTGCCCAGCCCTGGCCCTTCTTGGTGTAGGTGAACTTGTGGCAGGTCCCCAGGCCGGAGCCCGGGCGAGGCGTCGCGCACACGGGCTCGTCCGTGAGGCCATTCTCCGAGCCGTCACCCATGTAGCCGCTGGACGCCCAGGTCCCGTCCACGGCCAGGGGCAGCGACGTATGCGTGCCGGCGTCCGTGCCCGCGTCGGTGGTGCCGGCGTCCGTGCCCGCGTCGGTGGTGCCGGCATCCGTGCCGGCGTCGGTGGTGCCGGCGTCGGTGGTGCCACCGGCGTCGGAGCCCGCATCCGTCTTGGTCCCGGCGTCGGACTGGGGGCTGGGGGCCGGCGTCTCGTCCTCGGGATCACATGCGCCAATGAGCCCCGCGACCGCGAAAAGTCCGGCGGCCGCCCACGTCCACGCGAAACGCTTGTTGCGATGCATGCGATCACTCCTGGTTGTCTTGCTGAATGACTTCGTTCTTACGTCGAAGAAATCAAAAGCCACTGGAAGTCGCCGCTCGCATGTCGCAATGCGTCACCTGCGCCACCGTCCGCCAGAGGAGAGTCTGCGTCTCCCGCCGACGGAGCCCCTGCTGTCTGGAGCTGTCCTGCGTCCCCGCCCATCACGAACACATGCGAGTTCGTTCGATTGACGAAGAAATACCAGCCCCCTTGACCCGTTTGCAAGGGCGTGACCGGGCACTCCTCCGTGTCAATCCGTTGATGCAGTGCGCCGTTTTGCAGTCTGGCGGTCGGAAGATGTTGGGGATGGAGATGGAGGGGAAACGGACTGCGACAGGCCGACCGCACCGCGCCAGCATGCGCGGGGTCCAGGCCTCGAAGCTGGAGTGAGACGATGACTTGAAGGGGCCTGTCTCAGCGCAGGTGGTCCACGCGAGGACGCACAGTCTTGGCCTGGAGTTCCAGTGTCATGGCGCGACGTCTGCCGATGCTTCCACCGATAAGCATCCCGACGATGCCCCCCAGCCAGATGATAGCCAGTCCAACATCCGTTTCGGTGCCGCCGATTGCTCCGCCGCCCCAAGCGCCGACGAGGAAGCCGAGGAATCCATACAGAAATACGCTCAAGGAGGCTTGCCGGTTGAGGCCCTCCGCGTGCTGCTTGATGGCGAATGGGGCGTAACGCAATGTCAACGGAGAGCCTCCTTGCGTTGCCTGACGGGCCGCGACTCTCGGAACATCGCACGGACTTCTCAGGACTGCAGGAAGTTCTCCACTTTCACCTCGTAGCGAGTGACGGGACGGCGGAAGCAAGCCTCCTACGCTACGCCACGGCCCTTCAGAGCTTGAAAAACAACAACAGGGCCATGGTGAATCCAGAAATCTGAATCCCTTCAAAAATGAGACTGTCCATCGTCACGTAGATGCCCGCCCTTGACGCAGAAGCAGGGCGCGTCGAGCCAGATAGGCTACGAGAAGAGCGACATGGACACCCCATGCATACCAGAAAACAACAACCCCCTCGAAAACCCCACCGCTCGCGATGAATGCAAACACAGCCGCAATGGCGCCCATGAAAGCAAGAAGGACCGCCCATTCCCTGAGGGTCGAGGGAATCGTCTCATTCGCTTGGTCACCATTGCCAACCCGCCCATGTCCGGGCTTGGCGCATCAAACCACGACCTGCCGAACCGAGGGGGCTACGGAGCTCGCGGTCCAGCACCGACGATGCGATGGACCACGGCGAGCAGTTGGTCGATGTCGAAGGGCTTGGGCAGGAAGCCCGCGCACGGCAGGTGCTGCCAGAACTCCGGTGGACTGGCGCTCATCATCACCACCGGCACGTCGCGCAGGCTTGGATCCTTCAACATCGCATCCAGCACGCCCGGCCCGTTGAGCATCGGCATCATGTAGTCGAGCAACACCATCGACGGGCGCTCGCGCGCCATCCGCTCCAGCGCCTCGCGGCCGTTGAGCGCGGTGGCGGTGGGGTAGCCCTCGTCGGACAGGAGGTCCCGGACGGCCTCCACGATGCCGAACTCGTCGTCGACGATGAGGACGGGCCCCATGATTACGTCCCTCGGCGCTTGCGGACGTTCCGGCGCGGCTTCGACGGGGTGGCCTTGGCCGAAGACGTGTCCTTGCGTGGCTTGCGCCGTGGCTTCGGCAGCGGGGCCGGCTCCGGCGTGCGCGCCAGACCCGTCATCAGCATCTGCCCCTCCTCGAACGGCTGCCCCACCTTGATGCCCTTGGAGGTGATCTCCAGCTCGCGCAGAGCCGGGTCGTAGCCGCTGTTGCGGACCTTCAGCGCCGCGATGAAGCGCCGCAGCCCGGAGTGCAGCTCCACCATGCGCAAGAACAGGATGTTCTCCGCCACCATGGAGATGCCCTTGAGGGGGAACCGCACCTCCGGCCCGAAGGCCGCGGTGGCCTCCGCGCTGTAGACGAGCGTCACCTCGCGCACCCGGCACTCGTTGACGAGCGCCGCCAGGAACCGCGCCACCCGCGCGTTCCGGGTCGAGGCACGGCGAAGCGCCTCATACCCATCCAGGAAGATGCGGCGCACCCGCCCGCTCCGGATGGTGGTGAGCAGCTCGGTGCCCAGCTTGTCGAGGATGTTCTCCGTGGGCGGCCGGAAGCTCACCTCCAGGTCCCCCCGCTCCATCAGGGGCTGCAGGTGAAGGCCCACCCCGGCCGCCTGGGCCAGCATCCGCTCCGGCGCGTCGTAGAACGCGAAGTAATGGCCGCGCTCGCCCCGCCGCGCTCCGTCCGCCAGGAAGCTCAGGCCCAACAGCGTCTTTCCGCTTCCAGGAGGCCCCAGGAGGATGGTGGTGGAGCCCGCCGGCACGCCACCGTGCAGCATCGCGTCCAGGCCCGCCACCCCGAAGGCGTCGCGCTCGCGCTTCGCCGCGCCGGGCACCAGGTTCCCGTCCACCATGGACTCGAGGCGGGGGTAGACCGTCAGCCCGTCGCCGGTGATCTCAAAGCCGTGCTGCCCCAGCTTGTAGGCGCTGCCCCGGAACTTGCGGACGCTCAGCTCGCGCAGCGTGCGCACCCCGAAGGAGCGCTGCCGCAGCAGCAACAGGCCGTCCACCATCGTGTGCTCGGCGCGCAGCCCCTTGTCGCCCCCAGTGGTCAGCACCACCGTCGTGCACCCGATGAGCCCCGTCACGACCTGGAGGCCATGGATGAACTTCTTGAGCGCCTGGCGCGATGGGGCCAGCTCCTCGGCGGCCAGCAAGCCGTCGAGCACCAGCAGGGACGCCTTGTGCGACTTGATCTCCTTGCGCACGAGGTCCGCCAGCGCCTCCAGTCCCCCCTGCTCCAGGATGGTGAAGGCGCTGAGGTAGCTGATCTTCTCGGGCACGAAGGCCGGGTCGAAGAACGACAGCGTCTGGAGGTTGCTCACCAGCTCCGTGTGCGACTCCGCCAGCAGCGTCAGGTAGAGGACGCGGTGGCCCTGGGCCGCCTGATGGAAGCAGATCTGGTTGGCCAGGATGGTCTTCCCTGCCCCCGGCAGCCCCAGGACCATGTACATCCGGCCCTTGCGCAGGCCACCGCAGAGCACGGTGTCCAGGCCAGGGATGCCCGTGGACACCCGCTCCGCCTCACGTGGACCTCCCGGGGTCATCTCGCGCTTCCTTCCTCGGCGCCGTGCGCCGGGTCAGGGCCGTGGGAGACGGTCCTGATCCCACCTTTAATCCAGCCAATCCGAGAGGGAGCAACAATCTGGGGAACGACCGGTACTGAACGGCATGCCCCTGCCCCTCCGGCCGCTCACGGGCCCGCGTGGGTGTCCGTCGCTGGCGCGAGTGCCGTACCGCCCGTCAGCGGCTTGAGCGATGCGCGCAGGGCTTCAATCTGGGCGCGCGCCTGGGTCTTCAACGTCTCCACGTCGTCCAGGGTCATCCCCTTCGTGGAGATGGGCGTGCCCACCGTCACCAGCCCTCGCGACGTCGCGAAGCGCCACGAGTGCTTGGGCAGCGCGAGCCGCGTCCCGCTCACCGCCAGCGGCAGCACATCCGCCTGCATCTCGATGGCGAGCCGGAAGGCGCCGTCCTTGAAGGGCAGCAGTTCGTCCGTCTTGGAGCGCGTGCCCTCCGGGAAGATCATCACCGGCATCCCCTTGAGCATCCATTCCTTGCAGCGCGCCATGGCGCCCGTGGCCGAGTCGCGGTCGCCGCGCTCCACCGGGATGTCGCCCGCGATGCTCATCATCCAGCCCACCACCGGGACCTTGAAGAGGCTCTTCTTGCCCAGCCACTTCATCTCCCACGGCAGGTGGGAGATGAGGAAGGGATCCGCGTTGGATTCGTGGTTGCTCACCACCACCGTGTTGGGGGCCACGCGCTCCGGCAGCTTCCCGTGCACGCCGAAGCGCCAGTAGGGCGTGAGCTTCGCGGCGGTGACGCCCACCAGCCGGAAGCACCGGCCGACCACGTAGCGCCGCTTGTCGAAGAGGCCCGTGAAGATCAGCAGGAAGAGCTGGACGAAGAAGCCCACCAGGGCCACCAGGCCCACCTCGACCCAGGTCCAGATGGAGAGCAGTGCGTTCATTGGGGGTGTCCCTTGGGGATGAGGGGGTTCAGGAGAGGACCTCGGGGTCCAGGTCCACGCTCACCGGGCAGTGATCGGATCCATGGACGTCGGGATGCACGGAGGCCTTGCGCACGAAGCCGAGCGCCGCCGGCGTCGCCAGCACGTAGTCGATGCGCCAGCCGATGTTCTTCTCACGCACGCCCGCGCGCTGGCTCCACCACGAGTAGTGGCCGCCCGCGGGGTTGAAGTGGCGGAAGGTGTCCACCCAGCCGGCACGGAGCCACCGGTCGAACTCCTCGCGCTCCTCCGGACGGAAGCCGCTCGTCTCGCGGTTCTCTCGCGGGCGTGCCAGGTCGATGTCGCGGTGCGCGGTGTTGAAGTCGCCCATCACCAGCACGCGCTGGTTGTCGCGCAGGGCCTTCTCCAGCCGCGCGAAGAGCCGCCGGTAGAAGTCCAGCTTGAAGGGGATGCGACTCAAGTCCCGGTCCTTCCCGTTGCCATTGGGGAAGTAGCCGTTGACCACGGTGAGCTTGCCGAAGCGGGCGAACTGGAGGCGGCCCTCCGCATCCACCTCCGGCGCGTCCAGGCTGGTGGTGAGGTCCTCCGGCTCGTGCCGGCTGTAGAGCCCCACGCCGCTGTAGCCCGGGCGCTCGGCGGCCACGAAGTGGGTCTTCCAACGGCGGGGCGCGCGTACCTCCGCGGGCAGCTGCTCCACGCGGGCACGCACCTCCTGCAGCCCCACGATGTCCGCCCGGGCCTTGGAGAGCCACGGGAGGAAGCCCTTGCGGTGGATGGAGCGCAGACCGTTGACGTTCCAGGAGACGACTCGCACGCCCCCGCTTATGGCGAAAGCGCGCGGGTATTTCCAGCCCCCACCGTCCCTGGATGGACGATGGGGGCCGGTCACTTCACTGCTCAGTGCGTCACGGCGTCTCGAGCGGGCTGGCCTTGTTCTGCGGGCCACGCGTGCTGCGGATGATGAAGTCCGCGCTGTTCACGTCCGAGTCGTAGCCATTGCCGGCGTCCTTGTCGACGCCGCTCTCCATGGTGGCGGCCGACGAGGTGACCTTGGCCTTGCGCTCGTAGCTGCCGGCGGCGGCCGGGGTCCCGGTGACGGGGCTCTTGCCTTCCGCGGAGTCGGCCGTCGAGCCGTAGCCCACCCAGTCCACGGCGTTGGCATCCGTCAAGCCAGTGCCGATGCTGGGCTTGCCCAGGCGGATGTGGCCCGCGGTGCCGGACAGCTGGATGGTGGTGCCGGCGGACGCGTCACTCGCGGCCGTGCTACCGCTGGAGTAGGTGCTGCCCGTCACCAGGTAGAAGCCGTGAGCGGCGATCGTCGCGCCCGTGGGGAACGTGAATGCGGCGGTGTTGTAGGTCGCGCCCGTCGCGCTCTTGTACTGGAGCTTCCAGCCCGCGATGTTCACGTCCGCATTCGTCGGGTTGTAGAGTTCGATGAACTCGTCGTTCGCGCCGGCGGGGCCCGCGGCGGCGAACTCGCTGATGACGATGTGGTTCGTCGTGGGGGCGGAGGTGACCTTCGCCTGAGCGGACACGGACTGGCCGTTGAGCGTGGCCACGATGGTGCCCGTCGCGGCTGCCGACGCACCGGTGAAGGTGAACTTCGCGGAGATCTGGTTGGCCGGCACCGTCACGGTGGCCGGCACGGAGCCCACGCTGCCCGTCGTCGAGAGCGCCACGGCCGTGTCCGCCGCGGGCGGCACGTCGAGCGTCACGGTGACCAGCGCCGTCTGGCCGGAGGACACCGCCACCGTCTCCGGCGACAGGAACGCCAGCGAGGCCGCCTCGGTCGCGCCGAGCACGCGCACCGTGGCCTGGCGCGTGTCCGCGCCCAGCGTGGCCGTCAGCGTCGCCTTGGCCGAACCCGCCGCCGCGTCCGCCGTCACGACCACCGGCGCGGTGCGCGAACCCGCATGCACCGTCACCTGGCCGCCGTTGGCCACGACCACCGAGGCGCTGGACGACGTCACCTGCACCACCACGTCCGTGGTGGCGTCGGTGCTCAGCGTCACCTCCAGCGGCTCCGGAATCGTCTCACCCGTGGTGCCCGAACGCGCGAACACCGCGGCAGGCTCCAGCGCGCTGAGCGTCGCGGTGCTGGTGCCGGCATCCGTGCCCGCGTCGACCGTGCCGGCGTCCGTGCCCGCGTCGATCGTGCCGGCATCCGTCTCCGTGCCGGCGTCCGTGCCCGCGTCGATCGTGCCAGCGTCCGTGCCCGCGTCGATCGTGCCGGCGTCCGTGCCCGCGTCGATCGTGCCGGCGTCCGTGCCCGCGTCGATCGTGCCAGCGTCCGTGCCCGCGTCGATCGTGCCAGCATCCGTGCCCGCGTCGGTCTCCGTCCCAGCGTCCGTGCCTGCGTCGGTCTCCGTCCCGGCATCCGTGCCTGCGTCGGTCTCGGTGCCCGCGTCGGTGCCGGCATCCGTGCCCGCGTCGGTCGCCGGGGTGTTGACCTGACAGCGGTTGTTGCAGCGATCGTTGTCGACGCGGTTGCCGTCGTCGCAGGCTTCGCCAGTCTCAACGATGCCGTTGCCGCAGACAGGATCCTTCGCGTCATCACCACCACACGCCGACAACACCAACAGCACCGCTGACAATGGGACCAGCAAGTGCCGGGAAGACCAGGACATGGAGACTCCGTGTTGAGTACTGAGCCTCCTGCAAACCACAAAATTACAGGGCGACGCAAACCCGTCCGGTCACTTTTGGCCGTGCTGTTACGCGGCTCCTGAGCCACCGGTTTCTTAAAACCTGACAACCTGGGGGGAGGGGCTCCAGCGACGCTGTTTCAGCTCGAGATGACAGGCGGTTGCGGGGATGCCGAAGCCTCCAGATCGTGAGCATCCAGGAAGCCCCGAACAGCCTGGGCGATCTCCGTGCCCGCCTCCAACAGGCCCGCGTGGCCCGCGTCGTCCACCTGGAGCCAGTCGGCCTGGGGCAGTGCGCGGTGCAGCCGCTGCACCTCCGACAGGGGCACGAGGAGGTCGTCTCTCGCGGCGATGATCTGCACGGGCACGCGCACGGACGGGAGGACATCCCAGGCGTGGCCCTCCGTGAGGCCTCGCAGCGTGCGCCAATAGGCCTGGGGACTCATCCGGTGGAGCGCGATCAGGAACTCGGCGATGTCCTCGCGCGGCGCCCTTGCGCGCAGCGCTCCCACGGCCCGGGCCAGCGGATCCGCGAAGCGGCTGGCGATGACGGCCTTCACCGCGGGCGCCACCACGGGCACCCACGGCGTGCCGGCGCGCAGGGCCTGACGCGCCGCGGACAGCGCGACCCGGGAGCCCCAGCGCGAGTCCCCTGACCACGGCACCCCGGCCGTCCCCGCGATGAGCGTCATGGACGGCACCAGCTCTGGGCGTCGGCGGTACAGCTCCAGCAGGATGCGCACGCCCATGGAGAAGGCGATGTGGTGCGGCGGCCGGCCATCCCCGCGCGCCATCGCCGCTTCGGTGACCCGCTCCAGGTCGTCCACGTGCACCGGCACGCGGTAGTCCCCGCCGCTCGAATCGTCGCTCCCGCCGTGGCCTCGGTAGTCCCAGTGCACCACCCGGTGGTCCTGCTCCAGGTCGGCGACGATGTGACGCCAGAAGTTCTCCGACGTGCCGATGCCGTTGGTCAGCAGCACCGTCGGCCGAGCCGCGAGCGCCGCGTCCCGTGCGGCCTCCGGCAGGCCCGCGCTGTGGGTGTGGACCGCCACCCGGGTGCCATCCGGGGCGGAGACGAGGAGCGTGTCGCGGCGATAGGGCATCCACCGTCCACCATGCGACCGGGCAGGTTCGGGTGCAAGGGTTCCCGACCCCTCCCGGTGGGATGCCCGCCCCGCCCTCTCCGCACGAGGGCTTTGACGCCCGCGCCACGCCGGGCGATCTTGGCGTGGATGCTGAGTGTGGAGGCCGAAGGGTTGGACGTGGGGGCGGTGCTCGCCCACTACGAGGCGCAGGGTTTCGCACGCCTGGGTCGCGTGCTGGATGACGCGGGCGTGGAGTCCCTGCGTGAGCGGGCGGACGACCTGATGCTCGGCCGTGTGGTGTACCCGGGGTTGTTCTTCCAGCCGGACGCCGCCTCCGGGCGCTACGAGGACGCACCCCTGGGGTTGGGCTGGCAGGGGCCGTCCCTGGAGTACCGCAAGCTGGAGAAGCTGGAGAAGGACCCGCGCTTCCTCGCATGGGTGGAGAACCCGCTGTTCGAGCGGATCGCCCGCGCGCGCATCCCCGGCGACATCGTCCTGTACCGCGCCATCCTCTTCCACAAGGGCCCGGCGGGCGGCAGCAACCTGCCCTTCCACCAGGACGGCGGGAAGCTGTGGGGCCTCACGCGGGAGCCTGACCTCCAGATCTGGACCGCGCTGGACGACGCACCGGAGGGCGGCGGCTGCCTGGAGGTGATCCCCGGCAGCCACCGCGAGGGGCTGGTGACGGCGCTCGGCGGCGTGATTCCACCAGACCGCGTGGCGGCAGCGGACGTGGAGGCGCGCGTGGTGCCCCTGCCCGTGCGGGCCGGGGAGGCGCTGCTCGTCCACAACCACGTGTGGCACCGCTCGGGACGCGGCCGGCCCGGGCAGCGGCGGCGCGCGTTCTCCGCCTGCTACATGAGCGCGGACACCACCTGCGTGCGCAAGAAGAAGGCCCCGCGCGTGTTCCCGCCGGTGTTCCGCCACCCGGTGCGCGGCGGCTGAAAGGCCCTATCATCCCAGGCGTGTCCGGCCACCCTGGAGTCCTCGTCGCGGAGCAGCCCCACTACCTGCCGTGGGTGGACTTCTACGAGCAGGTCGCGCGCGCCGGAACGCTGGTGGTGCTGGACGACGTGCAGTGGCTCCGGCGCGGCTGGCAGCGCCGCACCCGCGTCGCCCTGCCCGCTGGAGTGCCCACGCCACCGCCCACGGAGCCCGGCTTCCAGTGGCTGTCCATCCCCTTGGAGGATCCGCACCGCGACACGCGGATCCGCGACCTGGCGGTGGACGCGAGCCAGCCGTGGGCGCGCAAGCACCTCCAGGCGCTGGTGACGCTCTACGGAGGCCGGCCCCACTTCCGCGCGCAGGTGCTCCCCCTGTTGGAGCCCTTCTACGACGCTGTGGCGCGCGAGTCCGGCCCGGGCTCGCTCCTGCGCGTGCTGCTCTCCAGCATGGCGCTCTTCCACGCACCGCTGGGCCTCGCGCCGAACATGGTGTGCTCCTCCACGCTGGAGCGCCGGGGCGAGGACAAGACGCAGCGGCTGGTGGAGTACTGCCTCCAGATGGGGGCTCACACCTACTACTCGGGGACGGGCTCCACGGTGTACCTGAAGCCGGAGCGCTTCCGCGCGGTGGACGTGCGCCTGTTGTGGCAGCGCTTCCGGCACCCGGACTACGCCCAGGGGCGCGAAGGGCGTTTCGTCACGGGGCTGTCCATCGTCGACGTGCTGGCCAACGTGCCCGTGGAGACGGTGCGCACGTGGCTCCAGCCGTCGCCGTGGGGGCCGTTCGCGGGGGACGGCCCCCAGCCGCTTCAGCGCGCCGACGCGGAGGTCGGCGCGGACGGCTCGGGCTTGTCGAAGCGCACGAAGTAGCTGCGCACGGCGGCGTCGAGCAGCGCCGGATCCAGGCGCGGCGTGGTGCCCTGGTAGTTCGCCATGTCGATGACCTGATCCAACAGGTCGCGCGGCTGACACGCGGCGAAGGGCCGGTGGGCCGGGCGGTAGTGCTCGTCGATGAGGTAGTCGACGGCGCGCGCGTCGTACGGCACGCCGCGCTTCTTGCACATCACCTGGAAGATCTCATGGAACTGCTCCTCGTCCGGGCGCTGCACCTCCAGCTTGTAGCGGACGCGGCGCAGGAACGCGTCATCCACGAGGGCGCTGGGGTCCAGGTTGGTGGAGAAGGCCGCGAACACGTCGAAGGGCACCTGGATCTTCTTGCCGGTGTGGAGCGTGAGCATGTCCACGTCGCTCTCCAGCGGGACGATCCACCGGTTGAGCAGGTCCTTGGGGGACACCTTCTGCCGGCCGAAGTCGTCGATGAGGAGCATGCCGTTGGTCGCCTTCATCTGGAACGGCGCCTCGTAGTACTTCACCTCCGGGGTGTAGACGAGGTCGAGCATCTCCAGCGTCAGCTCACCGCCCACCACCACGAGCGGGCGGCGGCAGCGCACCCAGCGGCGATCGTACGAGGGCATGCCGGGCTCGTCCTCGACGGCGCGGTGGATGTTCGCGTCGAACATCTTCACCACGAAGTCGTCGATGAGCAGCGCGTGGGGGACGAAGATGTCCCCGTCGTAGCAGTTGACCATGCCCTGGCAGATGGCCGTCTTGCCGTTGCCCGGGGGGCCGTAGAAGAAGATGGCGCGCCCGGAGTTCATCGCCGGACCGATGCCGTCGAAGATGTAGTCGCGGATGATGAGGTCGCCGAACTTGTCCTGCATGCGATGGCGCGTGATGCGGTTGCCGCGCACCGTCTGCTGCTTCACGGCGGCGACCCATTCGTTGAAGGGCACCGGCGCCGGGCCGTTGTAGCGGTTGCGGTCGAGGATCTGCCGCAGCACGTCCGTCACGAAGGTCGTGAGCTGGTAGATCATCGTGGAGCGGCCGACGCCGGAGGCGCCGCCACCGCGGATGTCGATGTACTTCTGGCGGCGCAGGCCCTCGATGACCTCGTCCACCAGGGCGGTGGGCAGTTGCAGGCGCGTGGCCACGTCCATGCCGCGCATCTCGCCCGCGAAGAAGATGGCCTTGAGGACCAGCTCCTCCACGAACGTCGTGTTCAGGCCGGCCTCCTGGAGCGTGCGCGGCTGCGTGGGCCAGAAGCGGTTGGTCGCCGGGGCATCCGAAGCCTCGCCGCGCCGGAAGCCGCGCCGCTCCGGGCCCACATATCCCTGGGGCGGAGGAGGCGCGGCCCCGCCGCGGCGATCCGCGCCGCTGGGGCTGGGGCCACGGCGGTCGCCTTCCGGGGCCGAGGCCCCCCTGCGCTCCGCGTCCGGCCCACGCCGGTCCGAGGCGGAGGCCGCGGGGCGCCCCTCCGAGGGCGGAGGGGGGCCAGGGGGCGCGGTGCGCCGCTCCGTCTGCACGTCCAGGTTCTCTTCGTTGAAGGGCGGCGGCGCGCCCGGCGGCGGCACGCGGGGGCGCGGCATCGGGTCGAAGATGACGGACGGCAGCGGCGCGGACTGCGCGGGGCGTGCGCGGGCCGACACCTCCGACGGGGTGGCCGCGATGGGCTGCCCCGACGGGGCGAGCGGTCGGGCGCGGGGAGGCGCCGCCAGGACGGGGTTCGCCGGCGCGGCGGGCGTCTCCAGGGGGGTGATGTTGCGATTCAGGTCCTGCTCGGCGTCGGGGGAAGACGGACCTGGGCCAGGAGGGGGCCTGCGAAAGAAGTCGGTCATCACGGCTCCGGCGGAGGGGGAGGCCACTCTACCCCACCGCCCTGTGCGAGGTGTTAACTTCGGGCCATGAGCTTCTTCCAGGCGCCCCCCGGTCTTGGCAACCAGTACGACGATGACGCGTTCCTGCAGGGCTATCTTGCCCGCACCCTTCCGGAGGACATCCTCCGTCCGCTCACCGATGACTTCCGGGAGCTGGGTGAGCTGAGCGGCAAGCACTTCTACGAGTTCCAGCAGCGCGACCGGCTGAACGAGCCCGTGCTGACGCAGTGGAGCCCGTGGGGGCAGCGCATCGACCACATCGAGGTGTCGCCGCTGTGGAAGGAGGCGGAGGCGCTGACGGCGCGCAAGGGCCTGATCGCGACGGCCTACGAGCAGAAGAGCGGCGCGCTCAGCCGGGTGCACCAGTTCGCGCTCAACTACCTGATCCAGCCGTCGCTGGACGTCTATTCGTGTCCGCTGGCGATGACGGATGGCGCGGCGCGCTCGCTGCTGTCGCTGGGCAACCAGGCCCTCATCGATCACGCCCTGCCCCGCCTGACGTCGCGCGATCCGGCGACGTTCTGGACGTCGGGCCAGTGGATGACGGAGCGCACGGGCGGCTCGGACGTGGGTTTGACGCTGACGGAGGCGCGCCAGTCGCCTGAGGGCTGGCGGCTGTACGGGACGAAGTGGTTCACGTCCGCGACGACGGCGCAGATGGCGCTGACGCTGGCGCGCCCGGTGGGCAACGGCCCCGGCGGCAAGGGGCTGGCGCTCTTCTTCGTGGAGACGCGGGACGCGGCGGGCCAGCTCAACCGCATCCAGATCAACCGGCTGAAGGACAAGTTCGGGACGCGCAAGGTGCCCACGGCGGAGCTGACGCTGGACGGGACGCTGGCGGTGCCGGTGGCGGGGCTGACGGACGGCATCCGCAACATGGCGATGATGCTCAACGTGACGCGGACCTGGAACGCGATGGGCGCGACGTGGAGCATGCGGCGCGCGCTGGCGCTGGCGCACGACTACGCGAAGCGCCGGGTGCAGTTCGGTGCGCCGCTGTCGGAGAAGCCGCTGCACGTGGACACGCTGGCGGGGCTGGAGGCGGAGTTCCAGGCGGGCTTCCTGCTGGCGTTCCGCGGCGTGGAGCTCTTGGGCAAGCTGGAGACGCGCACGGCGACGGAGCAGGAGCAGCTGTTGCAGCGGCTGGTGACGCCGCTGGCGAAGCTGACGACGGGCCGGCAGGTGGTGCACGTGACGTCGGAGGTGACGGAGTCCTTCGGCGGCGCGGGCTACGTGGAGGACACGGGCCTGCCGCGCATCCAGGCGGACGCGCAGGTGCTGTCCATCTGGGAGGGCACGACGAACGTGCTGTCGCTGGACTCGCTGCGCGCGCTGGCGAAGGAAGGCACGCTGGAGGCGTTCTTCCACGAGGTCGAGGGCCGGCTGTCGAAGGTGACGGACACGGGCCTGCGGCCGTGTGTCCAGACGGCGCACGACGCGCTGGAGCACGCTCGGGCCTGGGTGTCCGGCGCCATGGCGAACCCGACCACGATGGAGGCCGGGGCGCGGCGCTTCTCGCTGACGCTGGGGCGCACGCTGGAGCTGGCGCTGCTGAGCGAGCACGCGCAGTGGTGCCTGGAGCACGGGCACGGGCCGCGCAGCCGTGCCGCCGCGCGGCGGTTCCGGCAGAACGGCGTGGACCTCATCCAGGATGAAATCGACCTGGATGAGTCGCGGCTGCTGGGGTGAGCCGAGCGCGGGGACAGGTGCATGTGGACCGCGCGCCCATTATGAAGCGTGCGCCATGTCCGTCCTGAGCCCCGAGCAGTGCCAGCGCTTCGCCACCGATGGGTATCTCGTCCTGCCGTCCTTCGTGGACGGCGGGACTTGCGAGCGGATGCGGGCCGTCATCCAGGAGCAGTTGGCGACCGGTGAGGGCCCGGTGGAGTACGAGGCCGACGTGGCCTACCCGGGTTCTCCGGCGAGCCGGACGGATGAGGGCGGCCGGACGGTGCGCCGGTTGTTGAAGGCCCACGGGCGCTCGCCCCTCTTCGCGGCGTGGTTCGACGACGCGCGGATGGTGGAGGCGCTGGGGCGGTTGCTGGACGGGCCGGTGGTGCAGGCACGGGCGCACCACAACTGCGTGATGACGAAGCAGCCGCGCTATTCATCGGACACGGGGTGGCACCAGGACGTGCGCTACTGGGCCTTCGCGCGGCCGGAGTTGATCTCCACGTGGCTGGCCCTGGGCGCGGAGACGCCGGAGAACGGCGGCCTGAAGGTGCTGCCCGGGACGCACCGGATGGCCTTCGCGGCGGAGCGCTATGACGAGCGGCTGTTCCTGCGGCCGGAGCTTCCTGAGAACGCGGCGCTGATCGCGGAGACTCGGTACGTGCGGCTGGCGCCCGGGGACGTGCTGCTCTTCCATGCGCGGCTGTTCCACGCGGCGAGCCGGAACCACACGGCGGACACGAAGTACTCCGTGGTGGCCACGTACCGGAGGACCGACAATCCGCCGGTCCCCGGCTCGCGTTCCGCGCGGGAGTAAGCGCGGGGAACGGATGCCTCAGGGCGAATAGGGATATCGCTCGATGAGTTTTCCGTCGGGCGAGACGGCATAGAGTTCGAACCAATCGAGTTCGAAGTTCCCCCCGGGACCGATTCCCTCACAGGCGTCGACGCGACGATTCACCCGAACGCTGTATAGGACGCCAGAATGGCGGGTCCATCCAGCGTCGCGTCGCCATGGGCCCCACGTCTTCAGGCCACTCAAAGGGTGACGTGGCTGCTCCTCCAGCGCCCGTCCCTGCATCCACGTCAGGAGCAGGACGCGTCCGCACAGGAACTCCTGCATCTGGCTTCGATTCATTCCGCGGCGGAGCTGACGTTCCCGCGTCCGCGAGCAACACGGTCAGGACCAGCAGTGGACGCAGGATCACGAGTGTGGGGCGCGCCGCGCCTGGAGGATGAAAGGCGCGGCATACCGTTCAGCAGGACTACTTCGAGGCCTGCGCGAGGGCGTCTTCCACGTAGCGGACGCCCTTCGCGGTGATGGCCTTGCCCTTCTTCGTGTCCTGCGCGTACCCCGCGTGCAGGCGCAGCGCCTTGGCGGCGTTCGGCGCGGCGTACGTCACGCCCAGCCCGCTCCAGAAGCGCGACGTCGTGCCCGACGTGACTTCCACGTCCAGGGACTTCGCCAGGTACAGCGGGATCAGCGAGCGCAGGAGCTGGTCCTTCTCCTTGCCAGCGGAGACCAGGTCCTTCTGGCGCGCATGGCCTCGCAGCGCGGTCTCCAGCACCGCCACCGCGTCCTCGCTCGCCGGCTGCGCGGCCTTCTTCGCCGCGGGCGCCTTCTTCGCCGCCGTCTTCCTGCGCGCGGGCGCGGCCTTCTTCGCCGCCGGGGCCTTCTTCTTCGCGGCGGCCTTGCCGGCGCTCTTCTTCGCCTTGGGGGCCGTCTTGCGACGGGCCGCGGGCGCCAGCTCCATGCGGCCTTCGAAGGGCACTCCCACCACCGTCGCGTCCACCTGCCGCTCGGGCATCGCGTTGCGGAGGGACTCGATCACCTCGTGCATGGAGGCACGCGGAGGCTCGGAGTGCACCGGGCGGGAGACGCGGGTCGGCTGCGGCTCGCTCGCGGGCGGCTTCCCCTGCGCGTAGTACCGCACCCAATCGCTTGCCTCCTCCACCACGTCCTTCAGGCCCACGCGATCGAGCAGCGACCCCAACCACCGAAGACTGTTGCGCACTTGGAGAACCCTCCCGTTCTGATCCACGCTACTACACTCCAGACGGACGCAATCTATATCGCCAGCAATACGGGTTGTTCCATGCCCCCGTGGGTCTTCACTGCACTCCTCCCTCCACCCACCGGGTGGATCAGGGAACAGACGTGCAGATGTAGCGCCGTCAGGCCAAGCCTCACTGCCGCACCGACACCACGCTGCGCGCCTTCACGTTCGTCACCTTCCCCGAGCGCTCCAGCATCCCCTCCCCCACGAGGAACAACGCGCCATGGATCTCCTGCCTGCACCTCGCGTACACCTCCGAGGGCACCACCAGGTTCGCGATCCCCGTCTCATCCTCCAGCGAGATGAAGCAGATCCCCTTCGCCGTCGGTGGCATCTGTCGGCAGATCATCATTCCCCCCACCCTCACCCTCCGACCCGCGGACACCCGCTTCAACCCCTCCGCCGTCACCGCCCCCATCCGATTCAACGTGGGCCGCAACAGCTCCAGCGGGTGCTTCTCCAGCGACAGCCCCACCGTGTCGTAGTCCGCCACCACCCGCTCCTGGACGCCCATGGGCGGCAGCTCCACCGCCGTGCCGTCCATCGCCATCCCGAAGAACAGGTCGTCCGCGTCCAGCGGCCCCAGCGCCTGGATCTCCCACAGCGCCTGCCGCCGCGCGCCGCACAACGACGCCAGCGCCCCTGACAGCGCCAGCCGCGTCAGCTCGTGCCGGGGGATGCGCGCCCGGCGGGCCAGGTCTCCCACGCTCGCGTAGTCCCCCTTCCTCGCGGAGGCCACCGCCCGGCCCGCGGACTCGCCCAGCCCCCGCACCATCCGGAACCCCAGCCGCACCGCCCCGTCCTCCAAGGTGCAATCCCAGTCCGAGCGGCGCACGTCCACCGGCCGGACCTCCACCCCGTGCCGCTGCACGTCCGCCACCAACGTATGCGGCGCGTAGAACCCCATCGGCTGCGAGTTGAGCAGCGCCGTCGTGAACTCCGCCGGGTAGTGGCACTTCAACCAGCTGGACGCATAGGCGATCAACGCGAAGCTCGCCGAATGGCTCTCCGGGAACCCGTAGTGCGCGAAGCCCCGGAAGTGATTGAACCACTCCTCCGCCTGCTGGCGCGTGTAGCCCCGCGCCTCACAGCCCTCCACGAAACGGCCCCGGTACGGGAGGATCCGCGCCTCCGCTTGCTTGTGGCTCAACGCCCGCCGGAGCCCGTCCGCCTCCCCCGCGGAGAAGCCCGCCGCCACCATCGCGAGCCGCATCGCCTGCTCCTGGAAGAGCGGCACGCCCAGCGTCTTTCCCAGGATGCCGCGCACGTCCTCGCTCGGGTACGTCACCGGCTCCTGGCCGTGCCGCCTCCGCAGATAGGGGTGCACCATGTTGCCCACGATGGGCCCTGGCCGGATGAGCGCGATCTGCACCACCAGGTCGTAGAACTCCCGGGGCCGGAGCCGGGGCAACATGTTCATCTGCGCGCGGCTTTCGATCTGGAACACGCCCACCGTGTCCGCCTCGCACAGCATGTCGTAGACCTTCGGATCCTCCGGCGGCACCGTCGCCAGTGACAGCTCGCGGCCATGGTGCTTCTGGATCAACGCGAAGCACCGCGACAGCGCGGACAACATGCCCAGCGCCAGCAGGTCCACCTTCAACAGCCCCACCGCGTTGATGTCGTCCTTCTCCCACTGGATGACCGTGCGCCCCGGCATCGCCGCGTTCTCCACCGGCACCAGGTCCACCAGCGGCTCGCGCGTCATCACGAAGCCGCCCACGTGGATGGACAGGTGGCGGGGGACGCCCTCCAGCTCCTTCGCCACCGACACCGTCCGGAGCACGCGCCCGTCCGACGGCGACAGGCCCGCCTCCAGGAGCACCTCCGGCGTCACCTGGAAGCCGTGCGAGGAGGCGACCCTCGACAGCCGGTCCACCTGATCCAACGACAACCCCAGCGCCTTGCCCGCCTCCCGGAGCGCGAGCCGTCCCCGGTAGCAGATCACCTCGCACACCATGCCCGCCTTCTGACGGCCGTGCTTTTCGTAGACGTACTGCAGCACCTCCTCGCGCCGCTCGTGCTCGAAGTCCACGTCGATGTCCGGCGGCTCCCGGCGCTCCATGCTGAGGAAGCGCTCGAACAGGAGCCCCATCCGCACCGGATCAATGGCGGTGATGCCCAGCGCGTAGCAGACCGCCGAGTTCGCCGCGCTGCCCCGCCCCTGACATAGGATGCCCCGCCCGCGCGCGAACATCACGATGTCCCACAGCGACAGGAAGTACCCCGCGAAGTCCATCGCGGCGATGAGCCGCAGCTCGTGGTCAATCTGCTTCGTCACCTCCGGCGGCACGCCTCCCGGGTAGCGCGTGCGCAGGCCCGCCTCCGTCAGCACCCGCAGGTGCGTATCCGCCGTGCGCCCTTCGGGCAGGTCCTCTTCAGGAAAGTGGTACCGCAGCGCGTCCAGCGAGGCCCCACAGCGCGACGCCAGCTCCACCGTCTGCTCCAGCGCCTCCGGCCGATCCGCGAACAGCCGCGCCATGTCCCCCGGTGACTTCAGCGTCCGCTCCGCGTTCGGGAACAGCCGCGTGCCCGCCTGATCCACCGGCACCCCGTGGCGGATCGCCGTGAGCACGTCCTGCAGGGGTTGCCGCTCGCGGTGGTGCGTGTGCACGTCGTTGTGCACCACCAGCGGCACGCCCAGCGCGCGGGCCAGCGCCTCCGCCCGGGCCTCCCGGGCCGCGTCCCCCGCGGACAGCGAACGGCTCAGGCCCACGTGGAAGCCGCCGGGAAACGCCTCCGCCAGCGGGGCCACCGCCTCCAGCGACGCGGGGCCCGGCAGGAGCGCGAGCAGCCCCGACGCGTGCTCGGCCAGCTTGCGCCAGGGCAGGCCCGCCTCGCCCTTGGGGTGCGTCATCCGGCTGTGGGACACCAACCGGCACAGGTTCGCGTACCCGCCCGCGTCACGGGCGTACACCACCACCGGGGGGCCGTCCTCCAGCGTCAGCTCCGCGCCCAGCAGCAGCTTCACCCCGTGCTCCTTCGCCGCGAGGTGCGCCTTCACCGCGCCGTACAACCCGTCCCGGTCCGTCAGCGCCAGCGCGGACAGCCCCAGCCGCGCCGCGGTGGCCACCAGCTCCTCCGGATGGGAGGCGCCGTGCAGAAAGGAGAAGTGGGACCGGCACACCAGCTCGGCGTAGCTCACACCGGATTAAGACACTGAGCGGGCGTTCAGGCGCTAGATTGGATCTCCGCTTGGAGACAGCGCAACGTCGTGGGTTGTCGCCGTGCGGCATTGAAGACAAACGTTCTCCAGTTCCCACTGCCTTGTCTCGACGTTTGATTTGTCTTTACTCGCGATGGCGTCTCCACCGCCGCCCCGAAGTTCCCCGGCCCCATGCTGGGATGACCGGCACCGCGTCCTCGGGCACCGTGCGCAGGTCGATGGCCGGGCCGCCGGGCGGAGGCTCGCTCCGTCCCTGCCCCGGGGGGCTTGGACGGTGCAGCGGAAGTGCCGCCTCGGGGCTTCCGCCTACCGGCGGAACAGGGGGGCGGCCCACGAAGGATCGTGGCCGAAGCGCACCGGTTCCCCCCTTCCTTTTGTGCCCTCGTAGTACAGTCGGGCGCCAGGAAGGGCGAAGGACGGCATCGGCTTTTCCCCTGGCTTCAGACCCTTTAGGTCCTTGCCGGGAACCCACCCTCCTTCGGACGGATTCCTGATGCCCAGGCCGCCCGGTTTGACAGGAAGCCGAAGCGGCTGCCAAACAAGGACCTCATGGACACCACCGCCTGGCAGCTCTGGTTGATTGCCGCGATCGTCCTGGGGGCGCTGGAGATCAAACTCTCTGGCTTCGTGACCCTCTGGTTCGCCGTGGGCGCGCTGATGGCGTCGCTCACCGCCGGCGCGGGGCTGGGCTTCAACGGCCAGCTCGTCGTCTTCACGCTGGTGTCCGCCGCCCTCTTCGGCGCGTCCCGCACCATCTTCAAGCACGTTTTCATGCGCGACGCGGTGCATTTGAAGACGGGCACCGAGGCGATGCTGGGCCAGGAGGCCGTGGTGACCGAGGCGCTGTCCGATCCTCACGGAGGCACCGTGCGCATCAACGGCGAGCTGTGGATGGCGCGCTCCCTGTCGGGCCCCCTGCCCGAAGGCGAGCGCGTCACCGTGGAGCAGATTGAAGGCCTCAAGTTGTGGGTGCGACGCCCGTCGGCGTCCCACGAAGTCGCGCTGCAATCCGCGCAGCAGAAGAAGGAGACGGCAGGATGGGACTGACCATTGTTTTGCTCTTCGCGGCGGCCGCCGTCGTGTTCGGGCTTGTCACCGGTGTGCGCATCGTTCCCCAGGCCAAGGTGATGGTCGTGGAGCGGCTGGGGAAGTTCCACCACGTGGCCTCCAGCGGCCTCAACATCCTCATCCCCTTCATGGACAGCCCCCGCGCCATGGAGATGCGCGCGGGCAACCGCTTCACGCGCAACACGCTGGTGGACCTGCGCGAGCAGGTCATGGGCTTCGAGACCGTCCAGGTCATCACCCATGACAACGTCAACATGGAGGTCGGCTCGGTCATCTACTACCAGATCGTCGACCCGGGCCGCGCCCTCTACCAGGTGGAGAACCTGGCGCTCGCCATCGAGCAGCTCACCATGACGAACCTGCGCAACGTCATGGGCGGTCTCACCCTGGACCAGACGCTCACCAGCCGTGAGACGGTCAACTCCAAGCTGCGCAACGTGCTGGACGAGGCCACCGAGAAGTGGGGCGTGAAGGTCACCCGCGTGGAGCTGCGAGAGATCGAACCGCCCCAGGCCATCAAGTCCGCCATGGCCAAGCAGATGACCGCCGAGCGCGAGCGCCGCGCGGAGGTCACCAAGGCCGAGGGCGACAAGGCCGCCGCCATCCTCCAGGCCGAAGGCGAGAAGATCTCCCGCATCCTGCGCGCCGAGGCCGAGCGCGACGCGGAGATCGCCCGCGCCGAGGGCCACAAGCGCGCCGTCATGCTGGAGGCCGAAGGCAAGGCCGAGGCCACCCGCCTCACCTTCGAGGCCATCCACACCGGCCGCGCCACGCCGGAGGTGCTGGCGCTGCGCTACCTGGAGACCCTCCAGGAGCTGGGCAAGGGAGACAACAAGATGTTCGTCCCCTATGAGGCCACCGCCGCGCTGGGCTCCATCGCCACGCTGAAGGAGGTGTTCGCCAAGGACGACGCCCCGGCCGAGGCCCCCCGGGCCCCTGCCCGCCCGCCCTCCGCCGCCGCGATGAGCGCCCAGGCCCTGGCCCGCAGCGCCGCGGTCCCGGCCCCCCTCCCGGCCACCCGCCGCGTGCAGCCGCCGCCGTCGGACGAATAGCCGCCTCCCGCGGGAATCGTCGTCAGGGCACCGGCGTTTTCCCGTCGGTGCCCGCGTCCGCGCGCAGGTCCGGGCTTGCAGTCCGCCCGGGCCTCGCCGCATGCTCCCCCTGAAGCATCCGCTGTCCACGTGGGAAGACGTCACAGGCCTTCCCCTGCACGAGGTCCGCATCCCCTTGAAGCTGCACGCCTGAAACCCCGGTCCCTGGCTGTACCCCGCCGCCGCGCGTCCCTTGAGGGTCGTGCGTGCTGGCTTCCGGATTCAGGAGTCGCTTCATCATGCCCTCGTCCTCCGTGCGCGCGCACCGCGCCTGCTTTTCGTTCACCGATGTCGTCCCCGTCCTCACCGACGTGGAGTTCCACCTCGCCCCGGGCTGGACGGGCCTCGTCGGCCC
Organism: Corallococcus silvisoli; assembly: GCF_009909145.1. Taxonomy (NCBI): domain Bacteria; kingdom Pseudomonadati; phylum Myxococcota; class Myxococcia; order Myxococcales; family Myxococcaceae; genus Corallococcus; species Corallococcus silvisoli. Next base: position 43,296 of record NZ_JAAAPJ010000025.1, on the reverse strand, counting down.
CAACGGCGCTGGCAAGTCCACCCTGCTGCGCCTCTTGTCCGGGGAGCTGATCCCCACGTCCGGGCAGCTCCAGTTCGAGCCTCCATCGCCCCTCGTGTGCCTGTGTCCGCAGGGCGTGGAGGCGCTCACGCCCGACATCCTGGCCTTCTCCGAGTCCTGGGACGCGCTGGCGCGCAGGCTCCAGGGACAGCTGGGCCTGGACGTCACCGCGCTGGCGCGCTGGCCCACCCTGTCTCCGGGGGAGCGCAAGCGGTGGCAGGTGGGCGCGGCGCTCGCCCGCGAGCCGGACGTGCTGCTGCTGGACGAGCCCACCAACCACCTGGACGCGGAGGCGCGCGCGTGGCTCGTGGCCGCGCTGCGCCGCTTCCGGGGCGTGGGCGTCGTCGTCTCCCATGACCGCGAGCTCCTGGAGACGCTCACCCAGGCCACCCTGCGCGTGCACGGCGGGGGTGCGCACCTGTACCCGGGCCCCTACTCCACCGCGCGCGGACACTGGGAGGCGGAGCGAGAGGCCGAGGTCGCCTCGCACCAGCAGTCGAAGGCGGAGCGCGACCGCGCCGCCCAGCTCCTGGACAAGGCCCGGCGCGAGCACCAGGGCGCCACCCAGTCGCGCAGCACCGGCCGGCGGATGCGCAACAAGAACGACAGCGACGCGCGCTCCATCATGGCCTCCACGCTGGCGAGTTGGGCCGAGTCCCGTCTGGGCCAGCAGGTCACCGTGAAGCGCCGCGAGTTGGAGCGCGCCGAGGCCGCGGTGGGCGCCTTCACCGTGGACAAGACTGTGGGCCGCTCCGTGTTCGTGGACTACGTGCGCTCCCCCAACCCGTGGCTCTTCACGTTCGACACGCCGGGCCTCAGGGCCGGCGACGTGGAGCTCCTGGGCCCCACGCACCTGGACGTGGACCGCGAGGCGCGCATCCGCATCGAGGGCCCCAACGGCGCCGGCAAGACGACGCTCCTGCGCGCGCTGCTGGAGCAGGCGCGCGTGCCTCGCGAGAAGATCCTCTATCTGCCCCAGGACCTGGGCGAGACCGACGCCCGCGCCACGCTCGACGCGGTGCGTGAGCTCCCCCCGGAGGAGCGGGGCCGGGTGCTGTCGCTGGTGGCCGCGCTGGGCGTGGACCCCCACCGGCTGCTCGCGTCCGGGCAGCCGTCACCCGGCGAGGCGCGCAAGCTGGCCATCGCGCGCGGCCTGGGCCAGCACGCCTGGGCCCTGGTGCTGGACGAGCCCACCAACCACCTGGACCTGCCGTCCATCGAACGGCTGGAGGCGGCGCTCGGCGACTACCCCGGCGCGCTGCTGCTCGTCACCCATGACGCACCCTTCGCCCGCGCGTGCACCACCACGCGGTGGCTCGTCGACAACAGACGTGTCGCGGTGGATTGAGCCTCCCACCCCAGGGGTGGAGTAACGGCAGACCTCTGTGTGAAAAACCTGAAACTCTTTTTTACACGGATGTTTTGCTCCTAGAAGGACGGTCCGGGGCCGGTCGATGTCACACCGGTCCTGTATGTCTCAGCGCCTTCACCCCCCACACCAGGAGTCCGTATGTCACGACGTTCGCCGTCATGGCGGCATTCGTGTCTGTTCATCACGGGAGCGCTCACGCTCGCCGGCTGCACGGGCGCGTCCACTCCGGAGGAAGTGCCTTCTCCCCAGCAGCAGTCCAGCGCGCTCGCGTCCGGGCCCGACCTGCGCATCACCGGGTTGCAGGCCCCCGACAGCGCGCGTCCGGGCGAAACCTTCACCGTCACCGCGAGGGTTTGCAACACCGGCAACCAGCCCGCGTATGTCGCCGGGAACACCCTGCAGGTGTATCTGTCCACCACCGCGACCCAACAGGTGCCCGCGCCGGGTGCTCCGCCTCCGCCGCCCACGAGTCAGATCACCCTGGGCCAGACGGACGTGGGGCCGCTGGACGCGGGCCAGTGCGTCTCGCGCTCGCTGAGCGTTCCGGCCAACCCGCCCTCGGGCTTCATGGGCAACGGCGCCTACTACCTGGGCGCGAGCGTCGACACGCAGCAGGTGGTGGCGGAGACGGATGAGACGAACAACGGCTTCGTCCGGGGGCTCTTCGGCGTAGGCAACCAGCCCGACCTCGTCGTCACCCGGGTGGACGCGCCCGCCAGCCTGAACCCGGGCCAGCCCTTCACCGCGTCCGCGACGGTGTGCAACGTGGGCACCCTGGAGAGCCCTGGGACGTTGGTGGAGCTGTACCTGTCCACGGTGAACGGGCTGACGCTGCCGTCCGGTCCCCCGCTCACGACCCAGGCGATGGTCGCGGGCGCGACCCTCGGCAGCCTGTCCCCGGGCCTGTGCCGCACGGTGTCGCTCAACGGCTACGCGCAGCCGCCGCCCGCCTCGCCGCCGAACGAGCCGCTGTACCTGGGCGCCATCGTCGACCCGCAGCGCGGCGTGACCGAACTGCGCGAGGACAACAACACCTTCGTGCAGGGCCTGGTGGGCGTGGGTTCCCGCCCGGACCTGACCATCCGCTCCGTGACGGGTCCCGCGAGCGTGCGCATGGGGGACTCCTTCCCGGCGACCGTGACGGTATGCAACGCGGGCACCGTGGCCTCGAATCCGGCGGACGTGCAGGTGCTCCTCTCGACGGTGCCCTCGCTGGCGGCCCCGGGGACGATGCCCCGTCCGACCACCGAGGCCCCGGTGGCGTCCTTCAGCGCGCCGCCGCTGGGGAATGGCCAGTGCATCACGCGCACGGTGCAGGCCTATGCCATCCGCCCGCCCATCCCGCCGTCCGAGGACCCCCTGTATCTGGGCGCCATCGTGGACCTGCCCCGCAGCCAGCTGGAGCTGCGCGAGGACAACAACACCCGCGCGGACACGCTCCTGGGCGTGGGCTCGCGGCCCGATCTCACCATCGCGACGCTGGACGTCCCGCCCACGGTCGCGCCGGGTCAGCCGTTCACCGCCACCGTGAAGGTGTGCAACGTGGGCACGGTGACGTCCCCCAACGCGCCCGTGGAGGTCTATGTCACGTCCGAGCCCACGCTGAGCGTGGTGAGCGGTCCACCGCCGATGTCCCGCATGTTGGCGGGCACGACCTTCGCGCCGTCGCTGGAGCCGGGTGAGTGCGCGACCCGCCCGGTGAATGCCTCCGCCTATCCTCCGCCCGGGACGCCCCTGCCGAACGCGACGCTGTACGCGGGCGCCATCGTGGATCCGACCGCCTCCGTGCTGGAGCTGCGCGAGGACAACAATGTGTCCCCCCTGCCGCGGATCAACCTGGGCACGGGCGCGGACCTGGTCGTGCGCTCGCTGACGGCGCCCGCAAGTGTCCGGCCCGGCAATCCCTTCCTGATGGACGTGACGGTCTGCAACGAGGGCAACCAGTTCGTGCCGTCGTCCACCGTGGGCCTCTTCATGTCCTCCACGCCCACGGTGACGGCGCCGCCCGATACCGGCTCGCCGCCGCCGACCCAGGTGCAGGTGGGAACGGTGGCGGTGTCGTCGCTCGCGGCGGGGGCCTGCGCCGTCTCCTCGAAGACGCTGACCGCCATCCCTCCGCCCGAATCCTCGCCGGCGCAGCCGCTGTACCTGTCCGCCGTCGCGGACCAGCCCTATCAGGTGGCCGAGCTGCGCAAGGACAACAACGTGCGCACCTCCGGCCCCATCAGCGTGGGCTCCGGACCGGACCTCGTCGTGAGCAGCATCACGGGCCCGAGCAGCGTCACCCCGGGCGGCGCCCTCGCGCTGTCCGTGCAGGTCTGCAACGTGGGCACCGAGTCCGCGGCGCCCTCGCAGGTGATCGCCGTGGTGTCGACGGAGGAGACGCTGGCCCAGGACCTCCCATCCCAGGCCCCCCCCACCGAGGCGCCCGTCGGCATGGCGCCCACGCCCACGCTCGTCGCCGGCCAGTGCATCACGGTCTCCGTGAACGGCTATGAGTCCCCGCCGCCCTACACCGAGCCCGGCAGCCCCCGCTTCCTGGGGGCGCGCGTGGACCCGGCTCGGCAGGTGGCGGAGCTGCGCGAGGACAACAACACCCGCGTGACGTCGCGCCTGAGCGTGGGCAATGGACCGGATCTGGTCATCCAGTCCGTGACCGCGCCCACCGGCGCCCCGCAGGGCGTCCCCTTCGTCGCGCAGGTGAAGGTCTGCAACGTGGGCTCCGCGCCCATGAGCGGTTCCGTGCCGCTGGACCTGCTCATCTCCACGGAGCCGTCCGCCTATGTGCCCGCGCAGGGACGCCCGCCGATGACCCAATTGCAGATGCTCGTGGGCGGCTTCAACCTGTCCCCGCTCAGCGTGGGCCAGTGCACCACGGTCCCGGTGCAGGGCACCGTGATGCGGCCTCCCGCGGCCACGTCCGGACAGCCCCTGTACCTGGGCGCCATCGTCGATGCGCCGGGCGCCCTCCCCGAGCTGCGTGAGGACAACAACACCTGGATGGGCGGCGTCTTCACCCAGGCGCAATAGGCCACACGCGGCGGGGCCGGCCCCCTTCAGCAGCGAGTCGTCGGCTGGGTACGTATCCACCCGGCCGGCGATTGTCTTTTCCGCATTCGCGACGACAGCAGGATTGTTTGAATTTCATCGGCTTCGCGCCGTTGAAGACTTCCCACGAATGTCCTCGCGGCGTCGCGCCGGGCCTGGCGGCGGGCGCTTCGTGGACGGCATCGCCACACATCCCAAGGAGAACACACATGTCACGGCTATCGCCGTCATGGAGACACACGTGTCTGCTCATCACGGGCACGCTCCTCATCACCAGCTGCGGAGGTGACAGCGCGCCCTCCGACGCGGCCCTCGCGAAGAGCCAGGGCCATTCGCTCAATCAGGGGGCGGACCTGGTCATCACCGAGCTGCGCGCGCCCGAAAGCGTCCGCGACGGGGAGGCCTTCACCGTCAACGTGAAGGTCTGCAACCCGGGGTCCGCGCCCGCGTACCCCAACGGCGGCCCGCTGATGCTTCAGGTGTACCTGTCCACCACCGCGACCCAGCAGGTGCCCGCGCCCGGGGCTCCGCCCACATCCCAGCAGATCACCGTGGGCGAGGTGGACGTGGGGCCGGTCGACGCCCAGCAGTGTCTGACGCGGGCCGTGAGCGCCTCCGCGATCCGGCCCCCAGGGGCGCCTCCCGCGACGGCCTACTACCTGGGCGCCAGTGTCGACACCTCGCAGCGGGTGCAGGAGCTCAATGAGACCAACAACGGCTTCGTGCGCGGCCTGATGGGCGTGGGCAACGGGCCGGACCTCGTGGTCTCCGACGTGAAGGCGCCCGCCAGCGCGCGGCAGGGAGAGGCCTTCCTGGTGGACGTGCGCGTCTGCAACGTGGGGACCGCCTCCGCCCCTTCGTCCCGCGTGGGGCTGTACGTCTCCACGCAAGCCCCCTTGAGCGTCCCGCCCCCGGGTGCGCCGCCCCCGACCCTGGCGCCAGCGGGCGACGCGTTCGTCCCGCCCCTGGACGCGGGCGGCTGCGTCTTGGTCCAGACGCAGGCGTTCGCTCAGCTTCCCCCCGCGGCCACCACGCCCGGGCAGCCGCTATACCTGGGCGCCATCGCCGATCCGGACCTGTCGATCACCGAGCTGCGCGAGGACAACAACACGCGCGTCGCGGGCCGCCTGGGCATCGGCTCCCTGCCCGACCTGGTGATCACCGAGGTGAAGGGGCCGGCCAACGTCCGGCCGGGGGATCCGATCTCCGCCTCCGTGACGGTGTGCAACGTGGGCACGACCCTGGCCGCTGACGTGCGCGCGGAGGTGCTCCTGTCCACGCAAGCCACGGTGTCCCCCACGCCGAACCCCAGCCCGACGGAGTCCCCCGTCGGTCAGGCGCAGGGGCGTGCGCTCGACGCCGGACGCTGCGTCACCCTGCCCGTGCAGGGCTTCGCGTACCCGCCCCCCGCCTCGCCGCCGGATGCGCCGCTGTTCCTGGCCGCGCGCGTGGACGGGATGCTGAACGTCCCGGAGCTGCGTGAGGACAACAACACCTTCGTGAAGGGGCTCGTGGGCGTGGGGTATGGCCCCGACCTGGTGATCCAATCGCTGAAGGCGCCCGCCAACGTCGGGCAGTCCTCGCCCTTCACCGTCGAGGCGAAGGTCTGCAACGTGGGCACGGGCCCTCAGAACAACACCGCCCACCTGGAGCTGTTCCTCTCCACGGAGAACCCGGTGACGGCCCCGCCGCGCAATGGTCCCCTGGCCACGCGGACCCAGGTCCCCGTGGGGGGCGCGGAGGTTTCCTATCTGAACGCCAGCCAGTGCCAGACGCTGTCGGTGACCACCTACGCCCAGACACCCGCGGACGCCCTCCCCAATCAGCCCTTGTTCCTGGGAGCGGCCGTCGACACCTTCGGGAACGTCTCGGAGCTGCGCGAGGACAACAACGCCTTCACCCTGGGGGTGCTGGGCGTGGGGTCGGCGCCGGACCTGGTTGTCACCGATGTGCGCACCGCCGCGAACCTCCGGGACGGTCAGCCCTTCACCGCGACCTTCACGGTCTGCAACCAGGGCCTCGGCACCGCGTACGCGTATGGACTCTCGCTGTTCCTCTCCGCGGACGCGGCGCCGCCCGTGTCGCGACCCGCGCCGTTCCCCCCGCCGTACACGAACTTCCTGCCTGGATACGCTTTGCAGGGACGTGCCCTGTCGAACGGCGCCCTGGCGCCCGGGCAGTGCACCCCGCAGCGCGCCACCTTCAACGCCCTGCGTCCGCCTGACGCAGGATCCATGCCCATCCCGAGGCCCTTGAACCTGAGCGCGGTCGTCGACTACCAGGGGACCGAGCAGCGCCTGGACAACAACGGCTTCGCGGTGGGGCTCGTGGGCGTGGGGAACGGACCGGATCTCGTGGTCTCCGAGCTCCGCGGCCCTGCCAGCGCGCGGCCCGGTGAGTCCATCACCAGCACCGTGAAGGTCTGCAACGTGGGCACCCAACCGTCGAACACCTCCACGCGCGTGGCGCTCTACCTGAGCACGGACACCCCACTGCAGGGGCCGAATCCACTGGGCGGCCCGATCCTGCCCAACGGCTCACAGCAGCTCGTGAGCGAGGCGGACGTGCCCTCGCTGAGCGTGGGAGCCTGCTTCACGCGGGACCTGCTCGGACCGGCGTCGCCGCCTCCCAACGCGCTGCCGTCGCAGCCGCTGTACCTGGGCGCCAGCGTCGACCCGGGGGCGACGCTCCAGGAGCTGCGCGAGGACAACAACACCCTCGTGGCGGGCATCCTGAGCGTGGGCAACGGGCCGGACCTGGTGATCACCGCGCTGGAAGCGCCCGGCACCGTCGCGCCGTGGGAGCCGTTCGCCGCGAGCGTGCGCGTCTGCAACGTGGGCACGGAGGCGTCGACCTCCAGCGAGGCGGCGGTCATCGTGTCCACGGAGGAGACCTGGACCCTGCCTCCGCCGGGCGGGCCGATGCCGTTCCCGTCCCCCCCTCAGTTCCTGGCGGGCATGCTCAACGTCGCGCCGATCCAGGCCGGTCAATGCACGAGCGTGCTGGGGATGATGTCCGTCTCCACGCTGCCCGGGACTTCCCCGGAGCAGCCCGTGTACTTGAGCGCCGTCGTGGACCCGTTCCAGAACCGCGCCGAGCTGCGTGAGGACAACAATGTCTTCCTGCGGGGACGGCTGGGGGTGGGCTTCGCGGCAGACCTGGTCATCACCTCGGTGACGCCGCCCGCCAGCATCTCGGCGTCGAGGCCCTTCACCGTGACCGTCACCGTCTGCAACCAGGGCGCTCAGGACACGATGTCCGGGCCCCGGGTGACGCTGCACCTGTTGACGGGCTCCTCGTTGTCCCTGCCTCCCCAGGGTGCGCCCCCGGTGCCGCCCGGCGAGTTCCTGGGCGAAGCCTCCCTGCCGCCACTGGGAGCGCATGCCTGCGTCTCCGCGCCGGTGACCGGGAGCTTCTCTGGATATGTCCAGACCGGGCCGGAGCAGCAGACGTACTCCGTGGGCGCCAGCGTCGACCGGACCTGGAGCATCCAGGAGGTGCGCAAGGACAACAACACCTTCGTCGGGCCGCGCGTCGGCGTGGGTGAAGGGCCAGACCTCGTCATCACCGCCCTCGGTGGACCGGCCAACGTCCAGCCCGGAGCGCAGATGCAGGTGCCCGTCACCGTCTGCAACCAGGGCACGCAGTCTTCCGACTCCCGGGTCGTGGACTTCTTCCTCTCCCTGGAGCCCACCCTGCCGGAGCCGGCCTTCCCGGGAGATTCCCTCCCGCCGTCCCCCAGCCAGGCCCTGCTGGGCTTCGTGGAGATCCCGCCCCTGCCCCAGAGCGCGTGCGCCACGCGCGAGGGCTCCGTCTCCGCCGTCATGCCGCCGGGCGCGCCACCGGACGCGGCGCTCTTCCTGGGCGCCGCCGTGCGCCGCGGCTCCTTCTCCGCGGAGCTGCGCGAGGACAACAACACCTTCGTGCGAGGCCGCATCGGCGTGGGGTACGCACCGGACCTGATCATCACGGAGGTGACCGCGCCCTTCTCCGTGCGCGGGGGGGATTCGTTCTCCACCACCGTGAAGGTCTGCAACCAGGGCACCGCCGACACGGGCCCGAACGGCGGCCGGCTGGAGCTGTTCCTCTCCACCCAGCCCGTCCTGGAGTTCCCGGGCGCGGGGCCGATGTCCTCCAATCAGGTCATCCTGGGGGGACTGGACGTGGGCTCGCTGCCCGCGCAGCACTGCACGACGCGCCAGCTCATCACGACCGCCCAGACGCCGGCCTCGGCCCCGGGCTCCGGGCTGTTCTACATCGGCGCGCTGGTGGATTCGCGACGGGGCGTGATGGAGCTGCGCGAGGACAACAACGCCTTCGTGCAGGGCTTCCTCGCGGTGCTGCCGTAGCCTTCAGCCACGGGCGGTAGGACGGCGGGTGTCGGCCGGGGCCTTCACGAGCCCTGGGCGGCACCCGCCGCCGTTCCAGGGGCTCAGCGCTCCATGACGCGCCATGCGCGGTACCACGCCACCAGCCGGGCCACGCCCTCGTCCACGGACACGCGGGGGCGGAAGCCCGTCTCCTGCTCCAGCCGCGAGGTCTCCGCCCAGGTGGAGACCATCTCCGCGGGCCCGGCGGGCACGGACTTCACGCGGGCTGGCGCGCCCCAGTGCCGCTCCAACAGCGCGACGAAGTCCCCCAGCGCCACCGGCTCGCCGTGCCCCACGTTGAGCAGCCGGTGCGGCGGGCTCCCCGCTGGAGGCCGGTCGAGCACCCGCAGCACCGCCTCCGCCACGTCATCCACGAAGGTGAAGTCGCGCCGCATCCGCCCATCGCCGTGCAGCGTCAGGGGTTCGCCTCGCGCCAGCGCGCGCAGGAACAGGAGCGGCGCCATGTCCGGGCGTCCCCAAGGCCCATACACCGTGAAGAAGCGCAGGCCGCTGGTGGGCAGCCGGTGCAGATGGCTGTAGGCGTGCGCCATCAGCTCGTTGGCGCGCTTGGTGGCGCCGTAGAGGTTGAGCGGTTGATCCACGGGCGCGTCCTCGCGGAACGGAGCGGGCGTGGCCGCGCCGTACACGGAGCTGGAGGATGCGTAGACCAGATGCGCGACCCGCGCCTCGCGGCACGCCTCCAGCACGCGCACGAAGCCCGTCACGTTGGTGTCCGCGTACGCGGGCGCCTCGCGGTCCGGGGCCCGCACGCCCACCCGCGCCGCCAGATGCACCACGCCCTCCGGACGCGCGCGCTCGAACGCCTGGCCCAACCGGGCCGCGTCCGTGATGTCGCCCGGCAGGAAGGTGAAGCCGCGAGCGCCGGACAGCCGCTGGAGTCGCGATCTCCGGAGCGCTGCGTCCCCGGGGGCCGCGTCCAGGGCGTCCAGCGCCACCACCGTGTCGCCTCGGGAGAGGAGCCGCTCACAGACCTGGGCGCCGATGAAGCCCGCCGCGCCCGTCACCAGGATCCGCATGCCCCCCTCTTCACGCGCTCGGGAGGAAGGGCCATCACGGCACCAGTTGCACCGCGTCGACGACGGCCCGGCGCAGGAACGAGTTCCAGTCCGACTGCGACTGGTAGACGCTGACGATGGGCTGGGAGCGCACCGTGTCCGTCCAGAGCACCTGCCCCTCGGGGTCCACCACGCCCAGCCGCAGCACCACGTCCACCCGGCCCAGCACCGCCGCGCCCGACGTGTCCAGCCAGTCCAGGATGACCACCACGCCGGCCTCGGCCTTGTTCTGCTGGATGAAGGACGTCACCTCGTCGGTGAGCGGCACCGGGGCCTGGGACTGACGCGTGGCCACCACGTCGAAGCCGCGCGTGGCGAGCACCGACTCCGTCTGGCGGGCAATCACCGTGCGCGGATTGCTTTCGCCGATCAGGTCCTGGCGGAACGAGCCGGACGGCAGCACCTCCACGCGTGAGCCCGCCACCACCACCACCTTGCGGATGCTCCCCTGCGGGCGCACCTGCGGGGCGGCGCAGGCCGAAAGGACCAGGGACACGAGGAGGGCCGGAAGGATTCGTGCGGAGCGCATGGCCTCACGCTAGGCCACAAGCGCCGGGGCCTCCACCGGGACCGCGCCCGCCCACCCCTCAATCGAACAACCCCTGCAGGTAGAAGCCCCCATCCCGGCCGTCCCGGAACACCCAGGCGGGCCCCAGCCCCTCGAAGTGAACGCGGTAGTAGTCCCTCTGGTACGGGGTGTCCGTCCACCACTCGCCACCCAGCCGCTCCGGCCCGGCCATCGCCGTCACCCGGTGCCGCCGTCCCGCGAGCCGCGCCGCCAGCAGCTCCCCGGACGCCGCCAGCTCCGCGTCCAGCCGGGCCGGCTGGGCCAGCAGCCGCGACGGACGCTCCCGGGCCGCCCCCGCCTCGCGCCAGACGGTGATGGGCGCCGCCGGATCCGCCACCGGGGACAACAGCCCCCGCCGCGCTTCCGGAGGATGGAAGGCCCTGGGCGCATGCGCGGACTCCGGCCGGTGCACCGCTTCCAGGGACGCGGAGAACAGCGCCTCCTCGCCCAGCGTGGTCGCCAGCCGCGACAGCACCCCCTCCAGGGCCGCGTCCCCCTCCGGCGCGTCCCCCAGCGCCAGCTGCTGGCCCAGGTCCAGGTCGTGCGCGTCCACCCGCACCGCGACCTCCGCCACCGGGCGCTCCAGCCGCAGCTCCCCCAACGCGTGCCGCGCCAGCTCCAGCAGCGGCTTCGCGCGCGCCGTGGGCCGCGCCAGCAGGAGCGGCACCTGGGCCTCGCCGGTGGGGTCCAGGCGCAGGACGAAGGTGAGCCGCACCGCCGCCCGCCGCCGTCCGGACAGCCGGGCCCCCAGCCGGTCCAACAGCGTCTTGAGCGCGAACTGCACGGGTTCGAAGGTGTCCGAGGGGGCGTCCAGCACCACCCGGTCCTCCAGCGCCTCCTCCAGCGGCTCGGGGGTGAAGGGCGTGTCGTCCACGCCCCGGCACCGCGCGTGCGCCCGCGCCGCGCCCGCCCCTCCGCGCGCCGTCACCGCTCCGGCCGGCAGCGCCGCCACCTGCCCCAGCGTGGTCAACCCCAGCACGGCGAAGGCCCGCGCCGCGGCGTCCTCCAGCGCGCCCAGCGGCAGGGGCGACAGCGCTCGCGCGCCCTGCCCTTCCGGCACCACCTCCACCCGCTGGGAGCCATGCCGCGCCAGCATCCGCGAGGTGAACGCCTCCGACGCCACCGCCACGTGCGCCCGGTAGCCCTGCCGGGCGCAGACCTCCAGCACGTTCGCGCCCAGCGCCGGTTCGCCCCCCACCAGGTGCGCCGCGCTCGCGTCGAACCACAGCCCGTCCGGCGCGTCGCGCTGGAAGCCCGGACACAGCCCGAGCAGCGACTCTCCCAGCGCGCCCAGGGCCCGGGCCTCGTCCGCGGGCCGGTAGGAGAAGTGCCGCAGCACGGGCTCCAGCGCCGTCGCCGCCGTCAGCGTCATCCCCGGGCGCACGCCGGCCTTCAGCGCGCGCGTGGAGGCGAAGGCCACCCGGCGCTGGCCGCGCACCTCCTCCACCAGCGCGAGCGGCTGGCCCGCGAGCGAGGGCGCTTCGATGACCTTGCGCTGCACCGGGAAGCGCGTGACGTGCAGATAGCCCCTCCGCATGGCGCGTCCCCCTTCAGCAGGTGCCCGGCGGCGGTAGCGCCTCGCCCAACGAGGGCATGGGCGCGTCGCGGCCAGGCCGCTGCCCCAGGATGCCCAGGCCGTTGCGCACGCGGTCGCCCGGCTCGCGGTAGAAGCCCGGCCCCGAAGCCCCGGGTGCCACCGCGTCCGCGTCCAGCAGCGGCGCCCCGGCATCCAACCCCACCTCCGGGTACAGCTCCCGCCAGGGGCGCACGACGCGCGCGCCCACGCCCCCGCCCCGGCTGCGCTCCAGCTCCACGGACCAGCCCTGGATGCCCAGGGCCTCCAGCCGCAGCCGCGCCAGCCCATCCGCGGGGGCCTCCGGGGACGTCAGGAGCAGCACCAGCGCCCCGCCTCGCGCCGCGGCGTCCGCGAGCTTCCGCGCCTCCGGCAGGGACAGCCGCGCCGGGCGCCCCGCCGCGCCCACGCCGTGCGTCAGGTCCACCACCACCGCGGTGAAGGCACCGCTGCGCGCGAGCTGCACGGCGGCCCACACCCGCTGCGCGAAGGCCCGGGGCCGCACGACGAGCAGCCGCTCCAGGTCCACGCCCAGCGCCGCCGCGGCGGGGGGATAGAGCTCCTTCGGGCCGTCCACCCACGCGCACAGACGCAGCTCCCGGTGCGCGGTGGCCACCGCGCGCAACGCCAGGCTCGCGCGCCCCGACGCCGCCTCCCCGCACAGCTCCACGGAGTGCCCCAGCGGAAGGCCGCCCAGGGGCAGGAGCGCGTCCACCGCGTCCACCCCCGTGCGCAGCACCGACAGCGCGCGCCGGGGCGCCGCCTGGAGCTGGCGGATCCGTTCACGCAGCTCCTCCACCACCCCCACCGACGACCGCTCCACCGCCGCGCCCATGTCGACTCCTCGCCTCCGCAACCCCCGCCACCGATGCGGGTGTGAGGCCAGTATGCGAAGCCGTCTGACACCCCAGCAGGCGGCACTCCGAGCGCGTGGAACCTGTCGCGTCGGGCCCGTCACTCGACAGAGCGAGGACGGATCCACGCGCGTCCCCCGCTCCCTCGGCGGACATGACGGGTCACGCGCGCGGAAACGAAGAAGGGCCCCGCGTGCTGCTCGCGGGGCCCTTCGGGATGCGCGTGCGGATCAACGGCGGGCTAGCCGGCGCACAGCACCTTCACCTCCACCTTCGTGTCGCCCACGCGCCGCAGGCACGGGCCCAGGAAGAACAGCCGCGCGGAGCGGTCCTCGCCGGACGGCGCGTAGCGGATGTCCCCGTTGGCCACCGTGCACGTCTGCACCGAGCCATCCGCTCGCGTGACGTAGACCACGGCGAGCCGCGGATCCGGCAGGTTCACCACGTCCACGCTCTGCGCCACCGTGGCCATGTCCGCGATGTCCAGCAGCGTCCGCTGGTAGCTGCTCTTGCAGATGGAGTCCAGGTTCGCCCGCGTCGCGTCGAACGCCTGCGCCATGTCGCTCTGCCGGTACCCGGGCCCATAGGAGGTCGGGCAATCGACGTTGCGCACGTAGGTCGTGCCGCCCACCGTCTCCGTCGTCAGCTCCGCGCGCTTGTCCGTCAGCGCCACCGGCCCGATGGTCGCCCACAGCACCTCGCGCGAGGCCCCGCGACTGTCATGCAAGGCCTGGAAGTACTGGTAGTACGTGCTGACGGGGGTCAGCTTGTCCCCCTGGGCGGTGCAGGCGTCCACGGACGGGTCCAGGGTCAGCGTCACCGGGGGCGGCCGCACGGTGGAGCTGCAGTCCTCCTCGTCGGACACCACCACCACCAGCAGGCGCGCCCCGTCGCGGAGGAAGCCCCCGTTGCCCCCTTCGGCCAGGGGCTGGGTGGCCAGGGGCGAGGCGACGGCCAGGCGCACCGCCTCGAAGGGTGTCTCCTGGCCGCTGCCAGAGGTTCCCTGGTTCACCAGACGCTGGAACTTGTCGAGGAGCAGCGGGTCCGTGCCCTCGATGAAGCGCTCGGCGGTGGGCTGACCCGCCTCGTCCTTCACCGGCTGGAGGCGACCTTCCTGATCCGGGAATGAACGGGTGCTGTCCGTCCCGTCCGGCAGGAGCAACCGCTGGTAGACGGAGGTGGTGATGACCCCCACGCGGAAGTCCTGCGCCACGCCGCTGCCTTCCTTCAGCGCGGCCAGGAAGGCGGGCAGCTCCGTCGCGATGCCCTGCTGCTCCTCCTGCATGGAGCCGGAGTTGTCGATGACGAAGAGGATGTCCGTCTTCTGGGGCGCGACCACCGGAGGGGTCGCCTCGCAGGTGCCTGGGACCGTGGAGCCGGCTTCATCCACGGGGGAGTGACAGCCGAGCGCCAGGAGCGCGGACAGCGACAGCAGGTGGGCGCAGGTGTGGAGCTTCACATCGGCCTCCAGTGCGGGGACGCGCTCGCGCACCGCATCAAGCGAAAAGAGGGGGCAAGCATGCCCCACCCCCCTGCCGGACGCGAGACTTCTGGGCCGTTAAGAGAGGAGCGTCGTACAGCCGACGAGGCACGGAAAATACGCACATCACGTTTGCCATGTCCGGTTTGGTTGTTACGTTGGTTCATCCGTCGCAGAAATCAACCGGATGGTTCACCGGCCCGGCCGCTTGCTGACCGGGTTCAAGCAAGGAAGAGGCCGAACTCCATGTCTGACGAGAAGAAGAAGGGCACCGCGGCCAGCGCCATGCCCACCGCGATGGCCCCTCCGGGGCTCATCAACAAGGAAGACATCCCGCAGGTGCTGCCCATCCTGCCCCTGCGCAACAGTGTCTTCTTTCCCGGGGGCGTGCTGCCCCTGGCCGTCGGCCGCCAGAAGACGATCGCGCTGATCAAGGACGCCGTTCGTGACGACCAGGTCATCGGCGTCGTCACGCAGCGCCGCGCCGAGGAAGAGGATCCGGGCGCGTCCGACCTGTACACGATGGGCACCGTCGCCCGGATCGTGAAACTTCTGAAGATGGGCGAGGACAACTATTCGCTCGTCGTCCAGGGCCTCGCGCGCTTCCGCGTGATGGAGCTGGTGCAGGAAGCCCCCTACCTGAAGGCCCGCGTCGACGCGGTGGAGGACAAGACCTCCTCCGAGAACGTCGAGGTGGAGGCCCTGGGCATCAACCTGAAGAAGCTGGCGCGCGAGGTCATCGAGCTGATGCCCGAGCTGCCGGCCGCCGCCACGGAGCTGGTGGAGAGCATCACGCACCCGGGCCACCTGGCGGACCTCATCGCCGCCAACGTGGACGTGCCCATCGAGGAGAAGCAGGCCGTGCTGGAGACGGTCGACCTCAAGGCGCGCATGAAGCTCGTGCTGGAGCTGCTCAACCGCAAGCGGGAGATCCTCAAGCTCTCCAACAAGATCGACTCCGCCGTGAAGGGCGAGATGTCGAAGACCCAGCGCGAGTACTACCTGCGCCAGCAGCTCAAGGCGATCAAGGAAGAGCTGGGGGAGATGGGCGAGGAGGAGGAGGAGCTGGACGAGCTCCAGGAGCGCCTGAAGAAGGCCGCCCTGCCTCCGGAAGTGGAGAAGGTCGCCCAGAAGGAGCTCAACCGCCTGAAGACGATCCCGGCGGCCTCCAGCGAGTACACCGTCGCGCGCACGTACCTGGATTGGATCGCGGACCTGCCGTGGTCGAAGGTGTCCGAGGACAACCTGGACATCGAGAACGCGCGCCAGCAGCTGGACAAGGATCACTTCGGCATCAAGAAGGTGAAGAAGCGCATCCTGGAGTACCTGGCCGTCCGCAAGCTGAAGAACGACATGCGCGGGCCCATCCTGTGCCTCGTCGGTCCCCCGGGCGTCGGCAAGACGTCGCTGGGCCAGAGCGTGGCCAAGGCCACCGGCCGCAAGTTCGTGCGCCTGTCGCTGGGCGGCGTGCGTGACGAGGCGGAGATCCGGGGCCACCGGCGCACCTACGTGGGCGCGCTGCCGGGCCGCTTCATCCAGAGCATGAAGAAGGCCGGGACGAAGAACCCGGTCATGATGCTGGACGAAATCGACAAGCTGGGCGCGGACTTCCGCGGCGACCCGAGCGCGGCGCTGCTGGAGGTGCTGGACCCGGAGCAGAACAGCACGTTCAGCGACCACTACCTGGACGTGGCGTTCGACCTGTCGAAGGTCATGTTCGTCGCCACGGCGAACCAGCTCGACCCCATCCCCGGGCCCCTCCGGGACCGCATGGAGATCATCGAGCTGACGGGCTACACGTTCGAGGAGAAGCAGGCCATCGCCCGCATCCACCTCGTGCCGAAGCAGCTCCGGGAGCACGGCCTCAACGGGGACCACATCGAGGTCCAGGACGAGGCGCTGCTCATCCTGACCACGTCGTACACCCGCGAGGCGGGCGTGCGTAACCTGGAGCGCCGCATCGCGGACATCTGCCGCGCGGTGGCGGTGGAGGTGGCCGGCGGCAAGCTGGAGAAGCAGGTCATCGGCGCGGAGCGCGTGAAGGAGATCCTCGGGCCCGAGATGTTCTACTCGGAGGTCGCGGAGCGCACGGAGGTCCCCGGTGTGGCGACGGGCCTCGCGTGGACCGCGGCGGGTGGCGACCTGCTCTTCATCGAAGCGACCAAGATGGCGGGCAAGGGCGGCATGACCCTCACCGGCCAGCTGGGCGACGTGATGAAGGAGTCCGCCACGGCGGCGCTGAGCTACCTGCGCAGCAAGGCGGAGTCGCTGGGCATCAGCCCGAACTTCCTCGAGAAGACGGACCTGCACCTGCACTTCCCCGCGGGCTCCATCCCCAAGGATGGTCCTTCGGCCGGCGTCACCATCCTGACCGCGCTCACCAGCCTGCTGACGGGCATCCGGGTGCGGCACGACACGGCGATGACGGGCGAGGCCACGCTGCGCGGCCTGGTGCTGCCAGTGGGCGGCATCAAGGAGAAGGTCCTGGCGGCGCACCGCGCGGGCATCAAGCGCGTCATCCTGCCGGAGCGCTGCCGCAAGGACCTCATCGACGTGCCGGATCAGGCGAAGAACGAGCTGGAGTTCATCTTCGCCACGCACATGGACGAGGTCCTCAAGGCCGCGCTGGAGACGTCTCCGTTCAAGGAGGGCGCCGCGATTCCGGCCCCTGCCACGGACGCGCCTCCGGCGGAGGTCCGGGCGTAACGGCGGACCGCCGCCGCTGAAGTGACTCGGGCAGGTTCCCCTTCATGGGGGACCTGCCCGTTGTCTTTTCCCGGGCCCCCTGCCCCGCTTTGGGTTGATGCGCTCGCGCCTGGGGGGCATACGCAGGGAGCGGATGGAGCAGGCACCTGACGGGCGGCCCCGCGCCGGGCACGCCACGGACACGCGAAGGAGCGCACCATGAAGTACGCCAACCTGGGTCACACGGGCCTGCGGGTCTCCCGCATCTGCCTGGGCTGCATGAGCTACGGCACGCCGAAGTGGCGCCCGTGGGTGCTGGACGAAGAGGCCGCGCAGCCCTTCTTCCGCCGCGCGGTGGAGCTGGGCGTCACCTTCTTCGACACCGCGAACATGTACTCGGACGGCGCCAGCGAGGAGGTGACGGGCCGGGCCCTGCGCAAGTACGCGAAGCTGGACGAGGTGGTGCTGGCGACGAAGGTCTACTTCCCCACCGGCAGCGGCCAGAACGAGCGCGGCCTGTCGCGCAAGGCCATCACCCAGGCGTGCGAGGCGAGCCTCAAGCGGCTGGGCGTGGACACCATCGACCTGTACCAGATCCACCGGATGGATCCGAACACGCCCATCGAGGAGACGCTGGCCGCGTTGGATCAGCTCGTGCGCCAGGGCAAGGTGCGCTACCTGGGCGCCAGCTCCGCGTACGCGTGGCAGTTCATGCGCGCCCTCGGCGTGTCCGAGCGCAACGGCTGGGCGCGCTTCGTGTCCATGCAGAACCACTACAACCTGGTCTACCGCGAGGAGGAGCGGGAGATGCTGCCCCTGTGCGAGGCGGAGGGCGTGGGCGTCATCCCCTGGTCCCCGCTGGCCCGGGGGCTGCTGGCGGGATCGCGCAAGTCGCTGGACGACCGCGAGGCCACGACGCGCGCCAGCTCCGACACGCTGTCGCCGGTGCTCTACAACCAGCCCGGGGACTGGGACGTGGCGGAGGCCGTGAAGCAGGTGGCGGACGCGCGCAAGGCCCCGCCCGCGCAGGTGGCCCTGGCGTGGCTGTTGTCCAAGCCCGTCGTCACCGCGCCCATCGTCGGCGCGACGAAGCTCCAGCACCTGGAGGACGCGGTGAAGGCCGTGGACCTCAAGCTCACGTCCGAGGAAGTGAAGGCGCTGGAGGCCCCCTACAAGCCCCACTCCGTGCGGGGGCTGTAAGGCTCACGGGCCGCGCGCGGCGGGGGCTTCCGCCGCGCGTCAGCTCTCCTTGGCGAGCGAGTCCACCTTCTTCTGGAGCGGCGCGGCCTCCTCGAAGAAGGAATCCATCGAGTGCGCGGGCGCCACGCGCAGCACGGGCGGCAGGAGCGACCGGGGGAACTCCAGCGCCTCGCTGAAGGCCTCGTTGCCCAGCAGCTGCGTCACGTTCGTCAGCACCAGCACGCCCACCGACGCGATGACGAGCCCGCGCACGAGCCGCTTCGCGCGCCAGCGCGTCACGTAGCGCAGGTGCCAGTAGAGCCCCCACCCCATCAGCGCCAGGATGGCCAGCGTGCGGACGAAGCCCAGCCCCGCGCCCAGCGAGAAGCTGAAGCTCAGGAGCGCGAACAGCGGCGGCGCCACCGCGAAGCCCAGCAGGAGCAGGGCGCCCAGCGTGGCGTGCACGCGGAAGTGGAAGCTGCGGCGCGCGATGCGGCTCGCCAGCGACCAGCCGCCCGCCCACAGCAGCGCCAGCCCCAGGGGCAGCACGCTGGACAGGATGAGGTCGCCCCAGTCCGTCTTCTGGAACTGGGTCATCCGCTCGGAGAGGAACGACACCACCACCAGCGCCTGCATCGCCAGCGCGAAGGCCCGGGGGCGCTCGAAGAAGTGTTCGCGCGGCGCGGCGGGGGCCTCGTTGACGACGGTGTCCTCCACCACGAAGGTGCGCGGACGGAAGCGCAGCACCGTGTCCCCCACGGACACGCGCGCGTCCGGGGTGATGACCAGCTCCTTCAGCGCCGCCCAGGGCTCCACGCTGAAGGTGCCGTTCACGCTGCCCACGTCGTGGAGGACGACCGCGCCGTCCTCGCGCCGCTCCAGGCGCAGGTGTTCGGCGGACACCTTCGGGTCGTCCAGGATGATGTCGTTCGCGTAGCCGCGCCCCACCGTCACCGGCAGCGTGTCCAGCCGGTGGCGCGCCTGGACCGCGTCGCCTTCCAGCACCTCCAGGAAGATCACTTCGTCCACGACAGCCCCTCCAGGTAGCGGCGCGCCAGCTTGCGGGCGTTCTCCACGGAGAAGCCGCCCAGCGTGAGGCTGGTGTCCACGCCGTGCGTGGTCGCGTTCAGCGTGGCCGCGCGCAGCACCAGGTCATAGAGGCCCGGGAAGCGGCGGTAGGCGCGCAGGCAGAGGGCCGCGCGCACCGTGAGGCCGTTCACGTCCACGAACTCCGACTTGCAGCGGAAGTTGGTGACGTCCTCGCGCGTGGCGGCCACCGGATCCGGATCCTGCGAGAAGATCGTGCTGTAGAGCGCGGAGAAGCGCATCGCGCCCAGCTTCTGGCTCGTCACGTGCTGGTGCAGGTAGGCCACCACCCCCGTGCGGTGGCTGGAGGACAGGAAGATGTCCTCCTCCGAGGAGCACTGGTAGCTCGTCACCGTGTAGGGCGTCTCCGGATCATGCGGCGTGTCGCCCCAGCACTTGAGGAACGGGTTCCAGCGGCCGGGGACGCGGTACTCGCCCAGCGCCTGCTTCGGCAGGTCCGCGGCCAGCAGCCGGTCGGTGATGCGCTGCTGGTTGGCGAGCAGCTGCTCTCGCACGGACGCCATCAGCGCGGCGGAGTCCGGCGGGGCCTCCAGCGCCAGCGCCCGGTCGAGCAGCGCCCGCGCGCGGGCCACCGGGACGAGGAAGCCCACCTGGTTGCCCATGGTGGCCACGTTGACGCCCACGACGCCGCCCTCGCCGCTGAGCGTGGGCCCGCCGCTCATGCCGGGGTTGATGGCGCCGGTGAAGTGCACGCGCTCGTAGAGGGCGTCGCGCACGAGGCCGTTGTAGGTGCCCTCCACGATGGTGGTGCCCAGGTCGCGCGGGTTGCCCATGGCGAACAGGCGCGTGCCCTGCGGCGGTTCGTGCTCCTCCAGCTTGAAGAAGTCGCTGACGGGGGTGTCCACCTGGATGACCGCCACGTCGCTCACCACGTCCACCGCGAGCAGGCGCACCGGCACCGTCGCGTCGCCCCGGTCCAGCTCCGCGGTGTAGTCCTCCGGGTGGAGCACCAGGTCGGAGACCACGTGGTAGTTCGTGAGCGCGTGGCCCTTCGCGCTCACGAAGAACGCGGAGCCGATGGAGGACTTCGTGCCGGAGCGGCGCTCGATGATGCGCACCTGCGCGACCCGGCCCTGGATGCGGCGGAAGAGGTCGTGGGTGGCCGGGGGCAGCGTGGCCACCGGCAGGGGCGGCACCACCGCGTCCGCGACGCCGGCATCCGGCGCGGGGGGAGCCGGCGGCGCGGGGGGCGCCATGGGCCCCTGCGCGAGCACGGCGACAAGAAGGAGGGAGAACATGAGCGGCGGCACCGTATCCCAGCGCGAGCCCGGCCGGGGGACGCCGTGGAGGCGGCTGGAAGCCCCAAGGCTACGGAGACGCTGGCCCGTCCTCCATCCGTCGGCGGCGCCAGGCCGCATAGGACACGATCAGGGCTCCAGCCAGGGCCCCCGCCAGCGCCCCCGCGAGCCGCTTGGGGATGACGCCCGCCACCGGGGCCTCCATGCGGAAGGTCTCCAGCGAGGCGCGCACCCCGGGGGCCAGGGCGTCCCAGCGGTCGGCTGGCGCGCTGACGGTCACCACGGCGTGGCGGCCCTCGGAGGCCAGCCCTGTCACCAGCACCGTGCGCACCTGTCCCGCCTCACGCAGCGTGCCCAGGACCTCCACCCGGGGCACCGGCCCGCCCACCCGGTCCATGCGCTCCGGCGTCAGCGCCAGCCCCAGCTCACGCTGGAAGTGCTGGACCACGGCGGTGGAGAACGCGTCCCGCTCCGACGGGCTGGCGGAGAAGCCTCCGTCCACCACGGCGATGAGGAACGTGGCCGCGTCCGGCCCCTCCCCGTCCGCCAGCGCCGCGGACAGGCCGCGGGTGCGGACGCCATCCTCCGACACCGCGCCCGCGTGCGAGCCGGCATAGCGCTCCCAGCGCGTCATCCGGAACGCGTCCGGCGGGCGGAAGCTGTAGCCGTCCCGCCGCAGCTCCGTGCCGAGCGCGCCGGACAACGTCAGCCAGAGACCGGTGAGGACGGGCAGGAGCACGGGCCCCGAGGATAACCCCGAAGCCCACGCCGCGCCCGCTCCCCTGCCCCGGCGGCTACCCGATCTTCTTCTTCGCGTCGTCGACCGGCGCCGTCTGGGAGCCGATGCGGGCCTGGAGCTCCTTCGCCACGTTCGTGATGAGCGGCTTGCGCATCATCGTCATGTGCGAGCCCGGCATCTCCACCACCTCCACGCCGCCGGTGACGAGCGCCTCCCAGCCGTGGTGCTCGCGCGTGTCCGGCCGCTGGCTGGCGCGCAGCAGCACGAGCGTCCCGTCGTGCGGCTTCGCGTCGTACTGGGTGAACGCGCGCGAGGTGGACTCGAACACCCGGTACAGGTTGCGCACGCGGTCCACGCCCACGTCGGCGATCTGCGTGTCCTCCTGGCTGCCCACCTCGTAGAAGTAGGCCACCCGCTCCGGCTGCGTCATGCGGGAGATGCGCTCGCGCAGCTCCGTGGGATCGCGCCCGGTGGTGGCCGCCAGCATCATGGTCAGCTCGGAGGTGAGCATGTCCTCCAGCACTTGCTCCGGCGTCTTGTCCGGCACCATGTGCTGCACGGTGTACGCGTCGATGCTCGCCAGCAGCGCCACCTCCTCGCCCCGCGCGCGCAGCTGCCGCGCCATCTCGAAGGCGATGATGCCGCCCAGCGACCAGCCCGCCAGGTGGTACGGCCCGTGCGGCTGCACCTCGCGCACGGAGTCCAGGTACAGCGCGGCCATCTCCGCCACGGTGCCCAGCGGCTCCTCGCCCTCGGTGCCTCGGGCCTGGAGGCCGTAGCACGGCTGATCCGCGTCCAGCTCGCGCGCCAGATCCACGTAGCAGAGGACGCCGCCGCCCGCGGGGTGGATGCAGAACAGCGGAGGCTTCGTGCCCTCCGGCTTCAGCGCCACCAGCGGCGACCACGCCTTCGCCTCCTGCTCCAGCAGCGCGGACAGCTGCTCCACCGTCGACGCCTGGAACAGCGACGCCAGGGGCAGGTCGCGGCCCGTGAGCTGCTGGATGCGGCCCATCAGCTGCACCGCCAGCATGGAGTGGCCGCCCAGGTCGAAGAAGTCATCGCGGATGCCGATGGGCGACACCCCGAGCGTCTCCTCCCAGACACGGACCAGCTGCAGCTGCAGCGGCGTGCGCGCCACCACCAGGGCGGCGGCCTCCGCGCGCGTGGTGTCCGGCGCGGGCAGCGCGCGGCGGTCCACCTTGCCGTTCGACGTGAGCGGCAGCGCCTCCAGCGGCACGAAGGCGGACGGCACCATGTACTCCGGCAGCGTGCGCCGCAGCTGCTCGCGCAGCTCCTGGCTCCCCGCCACGCCCTGGCCCGGCGCGCCCACCAGGTACGCCACCAGGCGCTTATCGCCCGGCACGTCCTCGCGCACCAGCACCACGGCCTCGCGCACGCTCGGGTGCGAGAGCAGGCCCGCCTCGATTTCACCCAGCTCGATGCGGAAGCCGCGCACCTTCACCTGGAAGTCCGCGCGCCCCAGGTACTCCAGCGTGCCGTTGGGGCGCCACCGCGCCAGGTCACCGGAGCGGTAGAGCCTCGCTCCGGGCCGCGTGCTGAACGGATCCGGGAGGAAGCGCTGCGCCGTGAGCTCCGGCCGGCCCAGGTAGCCACGGCCCAGGCCCGCGCCGCCCACGTACATCTCCCCGGTGACGCCCGGAGGCACCGGCTGTCCGTGCGCATCCAGCACGTACACCTGGAGGTCGGGGATCGGCACGCCCACCTCGCTGCCGCGCCCGCCCTCCGCGTCCGCCGCCTTGAGCGCCCGGTAGGTGACGTGGACGGTCGTCTCGGTGATGCCGTACATGTTGACGAGCACCGGAGCGGTGTCCGCGTGCCGCGCGTACCAGGGCCGCAGGCTGCCGAACTCCAGCGCCTCGCCGCCGAACACCACCGTGCGCAGGGACAGGCCCTCGGAGTCGCCCGTGCGCTCCTCGTGCTGGATGAGCTGACGGAAGGCGGACGGCGTCTGGTTGAGCACCGTGACGCCCTCGCGCTTGAGCAGCGCGTGGAAGTCCGCCGGCGTGCGGCTGACCTCGTAGGGCACCACCACCAGCTTGCCGCCGTACAAGAGCGCGCCCCACATCTCCCAGACGGAGAAGTCGAACGCGTACGAGTGGAACAGTGTCCACACGTCCTTCGCGCCGAAGTCGAACCAGGGCTTCGTCCCGTCGAAGAGGCGCACCACCTGGGCGTGTTCGATCTGCGCGCCCTTGGGGCGGCCCGTGGAGCCGGACGTGTAGATGACGTACGCCAGGTGATGCGGCGCCACCCCGCTGTCCGGCGTCGTGGTGGGCGCGGAGGCCCACGCGGCGGCGTCCGCGTCCAGGCACAGCCGCTTCGCCGCGCCCGACGGCACCACCTCCAGCAGATGCTGCTGGGTGAGCACCACCGGCACGCGCGCGTCCTCCACCATGAACTCCAGGCGCTCGCGCGGGTACGCCGGATCCATGGGCAGGTACGCGCCGCCGGCCTTGAGGATGGCCAGCAGGCCCACCATCAGCTCCAGCGAACGCTCCACCGCGAGGCCCACCAGGACCTCCGGTCCCACACCCAGCGAGCGCAGGTGGTGCGCCAGCTGGTTGGCCCGCGCGTCCAGCTCCCGGTACGTGAGGCGCTGCTCCGCGTAGGTGACCGCGACGGCGTCCGGGGTGCGCGCCGCCTGGGCCTCGAACAGCGAGTGCAGGCAGGCCTCCACCGGGAAGTGGGCGTTGGCGTCGTTCCAGCCCGCCACCACCTGCCGGCGGTCCTCCGGCGTGAGCAGCGGCAGCTGGTGCAGGCGCGCATCCGGATCCGCCGCGACGCCCTCCAGCAGCACGCCCAGGTGCCGGGCGAGCCGTTCGGCGGTGGCCGCGTCGAACAGGTCGGTGTTGTACTCGAGCCCGCCCTCCATGCCGTTCGCCGTCTCCGTCAGGCCGAGCGACAGGTCGAACTTCGCCGTGCGGTGCTCCACCTCCACCCCTTCCAGGGTGAGGTCGGTCAATGAGAACGCCCCTTCCGGCGCGTTCTGGAGCGTCATCGACACCTGGAACAGCGGCGTGCGGCTGGTGTCGCGCGTGGGCGCCAGCTCCTCCACCAGCTTCTCGAACGGCACCTCCTGGTGCGCGTACGCGCCCAGCGTCGTCTCCCGCACCCGGCCCAGCAGCTCGCGGAACGTGGGGTCGCCGTCCAGCTTCGTGCGCAGCACCAGCGTGTTGACGAAGAAGCCGATGAGCCCCTCCGTCTCCGCGCGCTGCCGGCCCGCGATGGGCGTGCCCACGCTCACGTCGTCCTGCCCCGAGTAGCGCGCGAGCAGCGTCTGCCACGCGGCCAGCAGGACCATGAACGGCGTGGTGCCCTCCTGGAGCGCCAGGGCCTTCAGCGTCGCCGTCAGCTCCCGGCCCACCTTCACCGGAACACTGGCGCCGTGCGACGTCTGCACCGCCGGACGCGGACGGTCCGTGGGCAGCTCCAGCGCGGCGGGCGCGCCGGACAACTGCTGCTTCCAGTACGCGAGCTTCTTCTCCAGCACCTCGCCCTGGAGCCAACCCCGCTGCCAGCCCGCGTAGTCCGCGTACTGAACCGGCAGCTCCGGCAGCGACGGCGTGCCCCCGGAGGCGAAGGCCTCGTAGGACGCGGCCATCTCCCGCACCAACACGCCCATGGACCAGCCGTCCGAGACGATGTGGTGCATCACGAGCAGGAGGATGTGCTCCTCCTCGGCCAGCTTGAGCAGCTTCACGCGCAGCAGCGGACCGGTGGCCAGCTGGAACGGACGCACCGCCTCTTCGTCCGCGAGGCGGCGGGCCTCGTCGTGGCGCTCCGGCTCCGAGATGTCGGAGAGGTTCACCACCGCCAGCGGCAGCGACACCGCCGGGTGGATGACCTGCGTGGCCTGTCCGTTCTCCAGGTGGAACGACGTGCGCAGCGATTCGTGGCGGCGCACCAGCTCCGTGAAGCTCTGCTCCAGCGCCATCACGTCCAGCGAGCCCTTCAGGCGAAGGACCATGGGCACGTTGTAGGCCGGGCTGGACGCGTCGAGCCGATGCAGGAACCACAGGCGCTGCTGCGCGAACGACAGCGGCAGGCGGCCCTCGCGGGGCAGCGGCACGATGGCGGGCGCCTGGGTGCCCGCGCCGGCCTGGAGCGCCTGGTCGATGAGGACGGACAGCTTCTGCACCGTGGGCGCGTTGAAGACGTCCCTCAGCTGCAGGTCGATGCGGAAGATGCTCCGGACGCGCGACAGCACCTGCGTGGCCAGCAGCGAGTGGCCGCCCAGCTCGAAGAAGTCATCCGTCGAACCCACGCGGTCCACCCGCAGCAGCTCGCTCCACGCTCCGGCGAGCAGCTCCTCGGTGGGCGTGCGCGGCGCGATGAACCCATCCGCCTCCGCGCGCTCCTCGCTCGGCGCGGGCAGCGCCTTGCGGTCCACCTTGCCGTTGGACGTCACCGGCAAGGCCTCCAACACCACGAAGGCGGACGGCACCATGTACTCCGGCAGCGTGCGCTCCACGTGCTCGCGCAGGCCCTGGCGGTCCAGGGACTCCACGTCGCCCGCGACGTACGCCACCAGCCGCTTGTCGCCGGCCACGTCCTCGCGCACCACCACCACGGCTTCACGCACGCCGTAGGCGCCCATGAGGGCGGACTCAATCTCCCCCAGCTCGATGCGGTAGCCGCGCACCTTCACCTGGTGGTCGACGCGGCCCAGGTACTCCAGCGTCCCGTCCGCGCGCCAGCGGCCCAGGTCGCCGGAGCGGTACAGCCGCGCGCCGCCGTCCGGGTCGAACGCATCCGGGATGAACTTCTCCGCCGTGAGCTCCGGCCGGCCCAGGTAGCCGCGGCCCACCTGCACGCCGCCGATGTACAGCTCACCCGGCACGCCCACCGGCACGGGTTGCAGGTGCGCGTCCAGCACGTACATCCGCGTGTTGGGCAGCGGCCTGCCGATGCGCACCGCGCCGGAGCCCGCGTCCTCCGGGGCCACGACGTGCACCGAGCAGCCCACCACCGTCTCCGTGGGGCCGTACTCGTTGATGAGCCGCGTGGCCGGCGCGTGCTTGCGCCAGAACGCCAGCTCCTCCGCGAAGAGCGCCTCGCCGCCGATGACGAAGGCGCCCGTGCGCCCCGCCGCCGCGTCCGCGCCCAGCAGGTCGGACAACAGCCGCAGGTGGCTGGGCGTCAGCTTCACGAGGCTGAAGCCCGTGCCGTCGCGCAGCACGTCCCCCAGGCCCTCCACGCCCCGGGCCTCGGACACCATCACCACGCCGCGCCCGGCGACCAGCGGCGCCAGCATGCTGGTGACGGTCAGGTCGAAGGCGAGCGAGGAGTGCACCGGCGCTCCCGCGCCCGAGTCCAGCCCGTAGGCCGAGAGGCACCACGTCAGGTAGTTGGACACGCCGCGGTGTTCAATGGCCACGCCCTTGGGGCGGCCCGTGGAGCCGGACGTGTAGATGACGTACGCCAGGTTGCCTGCCGTCACCGCCGTCACGGGCGCGTCCTCGCGCTCGCGGGAGATGCTCCGCTTCCAGTCGCCATCCAGGCTGATGAGCTGCTGGGTGGTGACGGGCAGCTCGTCCGCCAGCGAGTCCTGCGTCAGCACCACCGGCACCTGCGTGTCCTCCAACATGAAGGACAGCCGGTCCAACGGGTACTTCGGATCCAACGGCACGTAGGCGCCGCCGGCCTTGAGCACGCCCAGCACGGCGATGACCATCTCCAACGAGCGCTCCAGGCACAGGGCGACCTTCACCTCGGGCCCCACGCCCAGCCGGCGCAGGTGGTGCGCCAGCTGGTTGGCCTTCGCGTCCAGCTGCCGGTAGGTGAGGTGCTCGCCCTCGAACGTCGCGGCGAGCGCGTCCGGGGTGCGCGCCACCTGCGCTTCGAAGCGCTGGTGGATGCACGCCTCCCGCGGGAAGTCGGCCCGCGTGTCGTTCCACGTCTCCAGCAGTTGATGGCGCTCGCCGTCGGTGAGCAGCGGCAGGCGCTGGACGGGCACATCCGGCTGGGACGCCACGCCTTCCAGCAGGACGCGCAGGTGCTCCAGCATCCGCTCGGCGGTGCCGGCGTCGAACAGGTCGGAGTTGTACTCCATGGCGCCGCGCAGCTCGCCGTCCACTTCGGACAGCGTCATGTTCAGATCGAACTGCGCGGTGCGGTGCTCCAGGGGCACGGCGCGCAGCGTGAGTCCCTTCACCTCCAGCTCCGGCACCGGCGCGTTCTGGAACGACAGCAGGACCTGGAACAGCGGCGTGCGGCTGGTATCGCGCGTGGGCGCCAGCTCCTCCACCAGCTTCTCGAACGGCACCTCCTGGTGCGCGTACGCGCCCAGCGTCGTCTCCTTCACCTGGGCGAGCAGCGCGCGGAAGCTCGGGTTGCCCTCCAGCTTCGTGCGCAGCACCAGCGTGTTGACGAAGAAGCCAATGAGCCCTTCCGTCTCCGTACGGCCGCGGCCCGCGATGGGCGTGCCCACGCTCACGTCGTCCTGCCCGGAGTAGCGCGCGAGCAGCACCTGCCACGCGGCCAGCAGCACCATGAAGGGCGTGGCGCCCTCCTTCAGCGCCAGGGCCTTCAGCGTGTCCGTCACCGGCTTGCCGACGCGCAGGTTCACGCTGGCGCCCCGGTAGGTCTGCACCGCCGGACGCGGACGGTCCGTGGGCAGCTCCAGCGCGGCGGGCGCGCCGGACAGCTGCTGCTTCCAGTACGCCATCTGCTGGGCCAGCACGTCCCCCTGGAGCCAGCCGCGCTGCCAGCCCGCGTAGTCCGCGTACTGGACCGGCAGCTCCGGCAGCGACGGCGCGCGGCCCGAGGCGAAGGCCTCGTAGAGGGCCGCCATCTCGCGCACCAGCACGCCCATGGACCAGCCGTCGGAGACGATATGGTGCATCGTCGCGAGCAGCACGTGCCGCTGGGCCTCCAGCTTGAGCAGCTTCACGCGCAAGAGCGGGCCGTTCGCCAGATGGAACGGACGCTGCGCTTCCTCGTTGGCCTGCCGCTGGGCCTCGGCCTCGCGGACGTCCTCGGGCTGACCGGACAGGTCCACCACCGGGAGCGACAGCGCCGTTGCGGGCTGGATGACCTGGGCGGGCTGGCCCTCGCGCATCGGGAAGGTGGTGCGCAGCGACTCGTGGCGGCGCACCAGCTCCGTGAAGGCCCGCTCCAGCGCGGAGATGTCCAGCGTCCCCTCCAGCCGCACCGGCAGCGGGAGGTTGTAGAAGGCGCTGTCCGGCTCCAGCTGGTTGAGGAACCACAGGCGCTGCTGGGCGAACGACAGCGGCATCCGCTCCGCGCGGGGCAGCGCCACCAGCGGCGGCGCCCTCACGCCCCGGCCCTGCGCCACGAGCGCGTCCACGCGCCGGGCGAGGTCCGACACCGTGGGCGCCTCGAAGAGCGTCCGCAGCGGCAGCTCCACGTCGAAGGCCTCGCGGATGCGCGAGGCCAGCCGCGTGGCCATGAGCGAGTGGCCGCCCAGCTCGAAGAAGTGATCCTCCGCGCCCATGCGCTCCACGCCCAGCAGCTGCGCGAAGAGGGCCGCCAGCAGCTCCTCCGTCGGCGTGCGCGGGGCCACGAAGCTCCGCGTGCGCGACACCTCGCCCGTCGGCGCGGGCAGGGCCTTGCGGTCCACCTTGCCCGCGGGCGTCATCGGCAGGGCCTCCAGCACCACGAAGGCCGACGGCACCATGTACTCCGGCACCTCGCTCCGCAGGTGGCGGCGCAGCTCCACCACGTCCAGCGGCCCCGCCTGCTGGGCCACGACGTACGCCACCAGACGCTTGTCGCCCGGCGAGTCCTCGCGAACCACCACCGCCGCTTCGCGCACCTCCGCGTGGTGCAGCAGCACGGATTCGACTTCGCCCAGCTCGATGCGGAAGCCGCGCACCTTCACCTGGAAGTCGATGCGGCCCAGGTACTCCAGCTCCCCCGTGGACTGCCACCGCACGCGGTCTCCCGTGCGGTACAGCCGCATGCCTGGGTCGGTGCTGAACGGGTTCGGGATGAACTTCTCCGCCGTCAGGTCCGGCCGGCCCTGGTAGCCGCGCGCGAGGCCCACGCCCGCCACGTACAGCTCGCCCGCCACGCCCACCGGCACCGGCCGGAGCGCGTCATCCAGCACGTACACCTGCACGTTCGCCCACGGCTTGCCAATGGTCAGCCGGTCCGGCTTCGCGCCATCCTCGGTGAGCGTCGCGCAGACGGTGGCCTCGGTGGGGCCGTAGGCGTTGATCATCAGGCGCCCTGCCCCCCACTTGCGCGCCAGCTCCACGCTCAGCGCCTCACCGGCGGAGATGACCGTGCGCAGGCCCTCCAGCCCCTCGGTGCCCAGCTGCGCGAGCACCGAAGGCGTCAGCGTGACGGCGTTGATGCGCTGCTCCTTCAGCAGCGCGCGCAGCGGTTCATCCGGCAAGAGGCGGTCGCGCGGCGCGAGCACCAGCGTGGCCCCGGCGACCAGCGTTCCGAACACCTCGCACACGCTGGCGTCGAAGCTGGACGCCGCGTACTGCAACACGCGGATGCCCGGCGCGTAGCGATGCGCGCGGCCCGCCTGGAGCGCCGTGTTCACCAGACCCTGGTGCTGCAACAGCGTGCCCTTGGGGCGGCCCGTGGAGCCGGACGTGTAGATGACGTACGCCAGGTTGGCGGAGGTCATCGCCACGGTCGGCGCCGTGGTGGGCAGGGCCTGGAGGACGTCCCGCACGTCGTCCAGGTGGAGCCCTTCACGCCCCTCGGCGTGCAGGCCCGGCATGGGCTCGCCGCGCGTCACCAGCACCGTGGCGCCGCTGTCCTCCAGCATGTAGTCGAGCCGGTCGATGGGGTACGCCGGGTCCAGCGGCACGAAGGCGCCACCGGCCTTGAGCACGCCCAGCATTCCCACCACCAGGTCCAGCGAGCGGTCCAGGCAGAGCGCCACGCGCACTTCCGGCCCGACGCCCCGGGTGAGCAGGTGGTGCGCCAGCTGGTTGGCCCGCGCGTCCAGCTGCGCGAACGTGAGCGACGTGTCCTCGTGGACGAGCGCCACCGCGTCCGGCGTGTTGCGCGCATGCGCTTCGATGAGCGACGGGATGCACGCCTCACGCGGGAAGTCCACGCGGGTGTCGTTCCACACCACCAGGACCTGCCGCGCCTCGTCCTCCGTCATCAGGGGCAGCGCCATCACGCGCTGGCCCATGTCGGTGGCGATGCCCTCCAGCATCATCACGAAGTGCTGCACCAGCCGTTCGGCGGTGGCGCGGGAGAACAGGTCGGAGTTGTACGCGAGCCGGCCCAGGAAGCCCTCGGCGGCGTCCGCCAGCGACAGGGACATGTCGAACTTCGCCGTGCGCGCTTCCGCCTCGTAGGTCTTGAGCGTGAGGCCGGCCACGGACACCTGTCCTGACAGCTCCTCCGCCTGGAGCACGAACATCGCCTGGAAGAGCGGCGAGCGGCTGGTGTCGCGCACCGGGTGCAGCTCCTCCACCAGCTTCTCGAAAGGCACCTCCTGGTGGACGTGCGCCGACAGCACCGTGTCACGCACCTGGAGCAGCACGTCGCGGAAGGTGGGATTGCCGGAGAGCTTCGCGCGCAGCACCAGCGTGTTGACGAAGAAGCCGATGATGCCCTCCGTCTCCGAGTGCCCGCGGCCCGCGGCCGGAGAGCCCACGCTGATGTCGTCCTGGCCCGCGTGGCGAGCCAGGAGCACCTGCCACGCCGCCAGCAGGAACATGAACGGCGTCACGCCCAGCTCGCGGCACAGCGCCTTGAGCCGCTGGGAGAGCGGCTGGGGCACCTTCACCGCCACGCCGCCGCCCGAGTACGTCATCACCGCCGGTCGCGGGAAGTCCGTGGGCAGCTCCAGTCCGGAGGGGGCACCGGACAGCTGCTGCCGCCAGTACTCCACGTGCTTGCCCATGACGTCGCTGCGCAGCCAGTCGCGCTGCCAGCCCGCGTAGTCCGCGTACTGCACCGGCAGCTCCGGCAGCGGCGACGGCTTGCCCTCGCGGAAGGCCGCGTAGAGCGTGGCGATCTCCCGGACGAGCAGGCTCATGGACCAGCCGTCCGTGATGATGTGGTGCAGCGACAGGAGCAGCACGTGCTCCGTCTCCGACATGCGGAGGAGGAGGGCGCGCAGGAGCGGCCCCGTGGCCAGCCGGAAGCCGCGGTTGGTCTCCGCGTCGGCCAGGCGCTTCGCCTCGGCCTCGCGCTCCGCGTCCGGCAGGCCGCCCAGGTCGACGACCTGGAGCGACGCGGGCGTGGGCGCGTGGATGCGCTGCACGGGCTGATCGCCTTCCGCGTGGAAGGTGGTGCGCAGCGATTCATGGCGGCGCACCAGCTCCGTGAAGGTCCGCTCCAGCACGCCCAGGTCGAGCGCTCCCTCCAGCCGGACGGGCAGCACGATGTTGTAGAACGCGCTGTCCGGCTCCATCTGGTCCAGGAACCACAGCCGCTGCTGGGCAAGGCCCAGCGGCAGCGAACCCTCGCGCGGCAGCGGCACGATGGGCGGGGCCTGGAGTCCCTGCTCCGAACGGACGGACTGGTCCACCCGCTGGGCGAGGTCCGCGATGGTGGGCGCCTCGAAGAGCGCGCGCAGCGGCAGCTCCACGCCGAACGCCTCGCGGATGCGCGAAGCGACCTGCGTGGCCAGCAGCGAGTGCCCGCCCAGCTCGAAGAAGTTGTCGCGCACCCCTACCCGCTCCACGCCCAGGATCTCCGTCCAGACCGTGGCCAGCAGCTCCTCGGTCGGCGTGCGCGGCGCGGCGAACTCCGCCTCGCTGCGCTCCGTGCGGGAGTCGGACGGCGCGGGCAGGGCCTTGCGGTCCACCTTGCCCGCGGGCGTCATCGGCAGGGCCTCCAGCACCACGAAGGCCGACGGCACCATGTACTCCGGCACCTCGCCCTTCAGGTGACGGCGCAGCTCCGCCGCGTCCAGCTCGCTGTCCTCCTGCGCGACGATGTAGGCGACGAGCCGCTTGTCGCCCGGCGAGTCCTCGCGCACCACCACCGCCGCCTCACGCACCTCCGCGTGGTGCAGCAGCACGGATTCGACTTCGCCCAGCTCGATGCGGAAGCCTCGCACCTTCACCTGGAAGTCGATGCGGCCCAGGTACTCCAGCTCCCCTGTCGCCAGCCACCGCACGCGGTCCCCGGTGCGGTACAGCCGCGCGCCCGCGTCGGTGCTGAACGGATGCGGGACGAACTTCTCCGCCGTCAGGTCGGGCCGGCCCTGGTAGCCGCGCGCCAGGCCCACGCCCGCCACGTACAGCTCGCCCGCCACGCCCACCGGCACCGGACGCAGCGCGGCGTCCAGCACGTAGACCTGCACGTTCGCCCACGGCCTGCCAATGGTCAGCCGCTCGGGGTCGACGCCGCCCTCCGTGAGCGTCGCGCAGACAGTGGCCTCGGTGGGGCCGTAGGCGTTGATCATCAGGCGGCCCGCGCCCCACTTGCGCGCCAGCTCCACGCTCAGCGCCTCACCGGCGGAGACGACGCTGCGCAGTCCGTCCAGCCCCTCGGTGCTCAGCTGCGCGAGCACGGAAGGCGTCAGCGTGGCCGTGGTGATGCGCTGCTCCTTCAGCAGCGTGCGCAGGGGCTCGTCCGGCAAGAGCCGGTCGCGCGGCGCGAGCACCAGCGTGGCGCCCGCGGCCAGGGTGCTGAAGATCTCCCAGACGCTGGCATCGAAGCTGGACGCCGCGTACTGCAACACGCGACTGCCCGGTCCGACCCGCTTCGCCTCGGCGGCGCGCAGGGCCGTGTTCACCAGACCCTGGTGCTGCAACAGCGTGCCCTTGGGGCGGCCCGTGGAGCCGGACGTGTAGATGACGTACGCCAGGTTGCGCGACGCCACGCCCGAGCGCGGCGCCTCCTCCGGCATCCGTTCGATGGTGTCCCAGTCCAGGTCCAGCTGGAGGGTGAGCCGGCCGTCCGTGGGCAGCGAGTCCATCAGCGACTCCTGCGTCAGCAGCACCGGAGCGCCCGAGTCGGACAGCATGTAGTCCAGGCGCTCGACCGGGTACGACGGATCGAGCGGGATGAACGCGCCCCCCGCCTTGAGGATGCCGAGCATCGCCACCACGAGGTCCAGCGAGCGCTCCAGGCAGAGCGCCACGCGCACCTCCGGCCCGACGTACCGGCGGCGCAGGTGGTGCGCCAGCTGATTGGCCTTCGCGTCCAGCTCCGCGTACGTGAGCGACGTGTCCTCGTAGACGAGCGCCACCGCGTCCGGCGTGGCCTCCGCGTGGGCCTCGATGAGCGAGTGGATGCACGCCTCGCGCGGCAGCTCCGCGCGCACGCTGTTCCACCCCACCAGCACCTGGTGCCGCTCCTCCGCGGACAGCAGGGGCAGCTCGCCCACGGCCGCCTCGGGCCGGGCGACGATGCCCTCCAGCAGCACGTGCAGGCGCGCCATCATCCGCTCCGCCGTCGCGCGGGCGAACAGATCGGAGTTGTACTCCAGGCGGCCCACGAAGCCCGGCGCCGCGTCCAGCATGGACAGGGCCAGATCGAACTTCGCGGTGCGCGCCTCCGCCTCGTAGGCGCTCAGCGTGAGGCCCGGGACGGACAGCTTCGCCGCCAGCTCCTGGTGCAGCACGAACCACACCTGGAAGAGCGGCGAGCGGCTGGTGTCGCGCACCGGCTGCAGCTCCTCCACCAGCTTCTCGAACGGGACCTCCTGGTGCGCGTGCGCGCCCAGGACCGACTCACGCACCCGCGCGAGCACCTGGCGGAACGAGGGCTCCCCCTCCAGCCGGGTGCGCAGCACCAGCGTGTTGATGAAGAAGCCGATGAGCCCTTCGGTCTCCATGCGGCCACGGCCAGCCACGGGCGACCCCACCGTGACGTCGTCCTGACCCGCGTGGCGAGCCAGCAGCACCTGCCACGCCGTGAGCAGCAGCATGTACGGCGTCACGCCTTCCTTCAGCGCCAGCGCACGCAAGGCATCCGACAGCTCGCGCGGCAGCGTGAACGGCAGCGTCTCACCCCGGTACGTCTGCACCGCCGGACGCGGGAAGTCCGTGGGCAGCTCCAGCGCGGAGGGCGCTCCGGACAGCTGCTGCTTCCAGTAGCCGACCTGCTTCTTCAGCACGTCCCCCTGGAGCCAGCCACGCTGCCAGCCCGAGTAATCCGCGTACTGCACCGGCAGCTCCGGCAGCGGTGAGGGCTTGCCCTGGCGGA
The DNA here is from genome assembly GCF_009909145.1 of Corallococcus silvisoli. Taxonomy (NCBI): domain Bacteria; kingdom Pseudomonadati; phylum Myxococcota; class Myxococcia; order Myxococcales; family Myxococcaceae; genus Corallococcus; species Corallococcus silvisoli. The sequence goes on along the minus strand of NZ_JAAAPJ010000025.1, from coordinate 8,843 downwards.
AGGCCTCGTAGAGCGCGGCCACTTCCCGCACCAACACGCCGCGCGACCAGCCGTCGGACACGATGTGGTGCACGGTGAGCAGCAGCATGTGGCGCACGTCCGACAGCCGCACCAGCGTGGCGCGCAGCAGCGGGCCCGTGGCGAGGTTGAAGGGCCGGCCCGCGTCCTCGTCCGCCAGCCGCTGCGCCTTCGCCTCGCGCTCCGCTTCGGGCAGGCCGGTGAGGTCCACGAGCGGCAGCGGCATGGGGGCCGCCGCGTGGACGACCTGCACCGGGTTGCCACCCTCCGCGCGGAAGGTGGTGCGCAGCACTTCGTGTCGGCGCACCAGCTCCGTGAAGGCCTGCTCCAGCGGAGCCACTTCCAGCGCGCCGTCCAGCAGCACCGGCGCGGCGATGTTGTAGAAGGCGCTGTCGGGCTCCAGCTGATCCAGGAACCACAGGCGCTGCTGCGCGAACGACAGCGGCAGCGTGTGCTCGCGCGACAGCGGCACGATGGCCGGCGCCTCCAGACCGAAGCCCTGGCGGACGGCATCGTCGACGCGGGCCGCCAACGTCTCCACCGTGGTCGCCTCGAAGAGCGCGCGCAGGGGCAGCTCCACCCGGAACGCGCTCCGGATGCGGGAGATCATCTGCGTGGCCAGCAGCGAGTGACCGCCGAGCGCGAAGAAGTCGTCCTTCACGCCCACGCGCTCCACGCCCAGCAGCTTCAACCACAGCCCGGCGATCAGCTCCTCGGTCGGGGTGCGCGGCGCCACATGGGCGCGGCCCGCCTCGGTCTCCTGCTCCGGCGCGGGCAGCGCGCGGCGGTCCACCTTGCCATTGGGCGTGAGCGGCAGCGCGCCCAGCGTGACGAAGGCGGACGGCACCATGTAGTCCGGCAGCCGCGTCTTCAGGCCCTGGCGCAGCGCACCGGCCTCCAACGTGTGGCCGGGCACCGCGACGACGTAGGCCACCAGTCGCTTGTCACCCGGCACATCCTCCCGCGCCAGCACGACGACTTCCGCCACGCCGGGCAGGCCGCTCATCGCCGCCTCGATCTCCGGCAGCTCGATGCGGAAGCCGCGCACCTTCACCTGGAAGTCGACGCGGCCCAGGAACTCCAGCGCGCCGTCCGGCAGGTAGCGCACGCGATCCCCGGTGCGGTACACGCGCGCGCCGGGCTCCGGGTGGAACGGATCCGCGAGGAAGCGCTCCAGCGTGAGGCCGGGCTGTCCCAGGTAACCACGGGCCACGCCCGCGCCGCCGATGAACAGCTCGCCGGGCACGCCCACGGGGACGGGCTGCATCGCCGCGTCCAGCACGTACATGCGCGCGTTGGGCAGCGGCCGTCCCAGCGGCACGGAGGCGGTGGCGGGCAGCGCCGTGCCCCGCTCCACCTTCCACGTCAGCACGCCGACCGTCGTCTCGGTGGGGCCGTAGTGGTTGAACACCTCGCAGCCCGGCACGAGCGCGTGCACGCGCGCCACGAGCGCGGGGTCGGAGGCCTCGCCGCCGAGCACCAGCCGCTTGCGCGGCAACACGCGCTCGGGCGACGGCGACGACAGCAGCGCCGTCAGGTGCGAGGGGACGATCTTCAGGCAGTCCACCGCGTGGCGCTCGAAGTAGTCACCCAGCGCGGCCGGGTCGGAGGCCCGGTCGCGGGAGATGAGGTGCAGCGTGCCGCCGCCGCTCAGCGTCGGGAAGACGGCGGTGTGGCCCAGGTCCGCGGCCAGCGTGGACACCGACGCGAAGCTCGCCGCTGGGGGCAGCTCCAGCCGGAGCGTCACGCCTTCCACGTAGTGGTTGAGCTGGCGGTGCTCGATGGCCACGCCCTTGGGCCGGCCCGTGGAGCCAGACGTGAAGATGACGTACGCGAGCGAACCCGCGTCGCCCAGGCGGGGCGGATCCTCTTCACGCTCGCGCTGGAGAAGCGCGGCGTCGGAGTCCAGGCACACGAGCCCCTTGGCGGCGTCCACCACGTGCCCCGCGAGCGAGGTCAGGGTGACGACGAGCGAAGCGGCCGCGTCCTCCAACACCGTGCGCAGGCGCTCCGGCGGATGCGACGGGTCCAGCGGCACGTACGCGCCGCCCGCCTTGAGGATGCCCATCATGCCGACGATGGCGTCCGGGGTGCGCTCGGTGAGCAGGCCCACGCGCGCATCCGGTCCCACGCCGCGCGCGCGCAGCCAGTGCGCGAGCTGGTTGGCCTTGCGGTTCAACTCCCCATAAGTGAGCTGGCCGTCATCGCAGACCACCGCCACCGCGCCCGGCGTGCGGGCCGCGTGGAGGGCGAAGCGCTCATGGACGCACGTGTCGCCCGCGGGCGCCGCGCCGGTGGCGTTCCACTCCACCAGCAGCTTCTGGCGCTCGGCGTCCGGCAGCAGCCGCGCGTGCTCGTGGCGCGCGTGAGGGTTGGCGGCGATGGCTTCCAGAGCGCGGAAGTAGTAGCCCGCCAGCGCCTCTGTCTGGTCCGCGTCGCGCTGCGTGCCGTTGGTGCGCAGCACCAGCATCAGCGCGCCGGTGTCCGGACGCTGGAGGAACAGCGTGCTCAGCGGCAGCTCCATCCACGCGGTGGACGGCGTCTCCTCCAACAGGCGCACGCCTTCGAGTTGCGACAGGCCTCCGGCCACGTGGAAGTGGACGAAGTTGAAGATCGTGTCGAACAGCCGCTGGCCGCCCAGCTGCTGCTGGAGCCGGCCCATGGGGTAGCGGCGGTGCGGCCAGATGTCGCCGTCCGCGCGCGAGACCTGGCGCACCAGGTCCAGCCACGATCCATCCTCCAGCGTCACCGGGAACGGGATGCTGTTGAGGAACAGGCCCACCATCCGCTCACTGTCGGCCGTCTCCGGACGGCCGTTGGAGACCACGCCCGTCACCACCGAGCGGCGGCCCTCCATCAGCGAGCGCACGCGCAGGTGCGCCGCCAGCAGCACGGTCTTGAGCGGCACGCCGGCCGCCTGCGCCACGCGCTGCAAGCCTTCCTGGAGCGCGAGGGGCACATCCAACTGCCGCATGCTCAGCACCGGCTCCTGACCGGCGGGCAGCGGCGCGCGGGGCGCCGGACGATCCACTTCCGCGAGGCGCGACCTCCAGAACTGCTCGCCCTCTCCGGAGGTGAGCGACTGGTGCTCCAACGCGACGAACTGGCGGTAGGTGACGGCCAGCGGGGCCACCTCCGCGACGGGCGTCCCGCGCAGGAGGTTCACGTACCCTCGGAACAGCTCCGAGAGCAGCGTCGCGAGGCTCCAGCCGTCCAGGATGGCGTGGTGGAAGATGAGTGAGAACTGGAGCGTCTTCTCCGTGCGCCGGTAGAGCGCGAAGCGCAGCAGCGGCGCGCGGCTCCAGTCGAACGGACGGCAGCGGTCCTCCTCCACCCGCTTGCGCAGCAGCGCGTCCTGCTCCGCGGCGGGCACATGGCGCACGTCATGGAGCTCCAGCGGGACCTGGGCCTCTCGGTGCACGAGCTGCAACGGCTGCTCGTAGCCGGTGAGGTCGAACGAGGTGCGCAGGATGGCGTGGCGCCGGGCCAGCTCACCCAGCAACTGGTGCAGCTTCGGCGCGTCCAGCGCCATCTCCAGGTGGTAGCTGGTGGCGTCGTGGTACATGCCGGACGCCTGATCCAGCTCGCTCTGGAAGAGCATGCCGGCCTGGAGCACGGCCACCGGGTACGCGTCCTCCACGTCGGCGGGCAGCCGCGCGCGGTCCGCCTCGGACAGCAGGCTGAAGGGCTCCGAGCCAGGGACGGCCCGCGCCGCATCCTTCGCCGGCGCCGCGTGCACCAGGTTGCCCAGCGCGCGGATGGTGGGCTGGCGCAGCAGCTCCACCATGGGCAGGTCCAACCCGCGCTCACGCAGCTTCGCGATGAGCTGGATGCTGCGGATGGAGTCACCGCCCAGGTCATAGAAGCTGTCGTCGATGCCGACGCGCTCCACGCCCAGCACGTCCGCCCACACCTCGCACAACGCGGTCTCCTCCGCGGTGCGCGGCGCGGCGTAGGCGGTGGCCATCTGCGGACGCTCACTGCCTGGGACGGGCAGCGCGCGGCGGTCCACCTTGCCGTTGGGCGTGAGCGGCAGCGCGTCCATCGCCATCAGGGCCGCCGGCACCATGTACGCAGGCAGCTTGTCCTGGAGGAACGAGCGCATCGTGTCCACGCCCAGGGGCTCCGCGCCCTCTTCGGTGACGACGTAGGCCACCAGGGCCTTGTCGCCCGCGACCTCCTGCACGGCCACGGTGACATCGGCCACGGATGGGTGGCCGCGCAGCGCGGTCTCAATCTCTCCCGGCTCGATGCGGAAGCCGCGCACCTTCACCTGCTGGTCGATGCGGCCCAGGAACTCCAACGCGCCGTCCGCGCGGAAGCGGACTTGATCGCCGGTGCGGTACAGGCGCGAACCCGGCTGCTGGCTGAACGGATCCGGAATGAACTTCTCCGCCGTGAGCTCCGGCTGGTTCAGGTAGCCATGCGCCAGACCATCGCCGCCCGCGAACAGCTCGCCCGGAGCGCCCAGGGGCACGGGCTCCAGCGAAGCGTTGAGGACATACACGCGCGTGCCGTTGATGGGACGGCCGATGGGCACGGAGATGCCCAGCGCGCCCGCGCCCTCCACCGGGTAGCACGCGGTGAACGTCGTGTTCTCCGTGGGGCCATAGCCGTTGATGACGCGGCAGCCGGGCAGCTGCTCCATCACGCGGAGCACGTGCGCGGGTGAGAGCACGTCACCGCCCGCCAGCAGCTGGCGCACGGGCCGCAGGCCCTCCAGGTTGCCGTCCACCATCTGGTGGAACAGGCCCGCGGTGAGCCACAGCGTGCTCACGCCTTCGCGGGCGATGACCTGCCCCAGCTCATCCAGGGTGGGCGCACGCGGCGGGAACACCGCGAGCTTCGCGCCGTTGAGCAGCGCGCCCCACAGCTCGAAGGTGGACGCGTCGAACGCGAGCGGCGCCAGTTGGAGGAACACGTCCTGCGGCGTCAGGCGCACCCACTCCGGGCCGCACACCAGACGCACCACGGCGCGATGGGGCACGGACACGCCCTTGGGGCGGCCCGTGGAGCCGGACGTGTAGAGGACGTACAGCTCGTCCTCCGCGCCCGGGGCGGTGTCGAGGTCCGCGGACGGACGCTTCGCGAGCGCGGCCGCGTCATCATCCAGGCAGACCACCTGGAGCCACTGCGCGGGCAGCTCGTCCGCGAGCGCGGAGACGCTGACGAGCGCGGACAGCCCCGCGTCCTCGATGAGCAGCGAGAGGCGCTCGGTGGGGAAGCTGGGGTCGAGCGGGACGTAGGCGCCCCCGGCCTTCACGATGCCCAGCACCGCGACCGCGAGGTCCAGCGACCGCTCCAGGCAGATGCCCACGCGCTTGCCGGCCCTGACGCCCAGGGCCCGCAGGTGGTGCGCGAGCTGGTTGGCGCGTGCGTTGAGCTGGGCGGCGGTGAGCGAGTCACCCTCGAAGGTCACGGCCACCGCGTCCGGGGCGCGGGCCACCTGCGATTCGAAGACGCGCGACACGGGGAGTCCGTGCGGGTACGTCCGGGCGCGGTCGTTCCACGCGGCGAGCGTGTGCCGCTCATCGGGCGTGAGCAGCGGCAGCGCGCCGATGCGGCGCTCGGGGTCCTCCACGACGGCGCGCAGCAGCGACTCGAAGTGGGCGAACAGCCGCTCCACCGACGCGCGGTCGAGCACGTCCGTGTTGTGCTCCACCGTGACGGTGAGCCCGCCCTGCCACGGGAAGACGACGACGAGCAGGTCCCACTTCGCGGTCCCGTTGGTCTCCGCATCCAGCAGGCTCAGCTCCAAGCCGGGCAGTTGGAGCGGCGGCAGCGGCGCGTTCTCCAGCACGAACTTCACGTTGAAGAGCTGGCCACCCGGTTCACGCGGGGGCTTCAGCGCCTGCACCAGCGTGCCGAAGGGCAGGTCCTGGTGTTCGTAGGCGTCCAGCGTCCCCTTGCGCACGCGGTCCAGCAGCGCGCGGAAGGACAGGTCGCCTGTCACCTGCGTGCGAAGCACGAGCTGGTTGGTGAAGAAGCCGACCAGGGACTCCAGCTCCTCGCGGGCCCGGTTGGCGATGTCCGTGCCCACGACGATGTCGTCCTGGCCGGTGCGGCGGTGCAGGAGCGCGTCGAACGCGGCGAGCAGCACCATGAACAGCGTGGCACCCTCGCCCCGGCCCAGAGCCTCGATCCGCGACGTGAGGTCCGGAGACAGATGGAAGCGACGGCTGTCGCCGTGGAAGCGATCTCCCGCGGGACGCGGTGCATCCGTGCGCAGCGGGATGCGCGGCGCGCCAGCGAGCTGCTGCTTCCACCAGGCGATCTGCTGCTCCAGCACGTCGCCGCTCAACCACTGGCGGTGCCAGAGGGTGTAGTCCGCGTACTGCACGGGCAGCGCGGGCAGCGGCGAGGGTTCGCCGCGCAGGAACGCGGTGTAGAGCGCCTGGAGTTCGTGCATGAAGACGCCCACGGCCCAGCCATCCACCACGATGTGGTGCTGGACGAGGCACAGGACGTGCTCACGCGCGCTCAGCCGCAGGATCTGGGCCCGCAGCAGGGGGCCCTGCACGAGGTCGAAGGGCCGCGCGGCCTCTTCGTTCAAGCGCTTCCGGGCCTCGGCCTCCACCTGTTCAGTGGGCAGGGTGGACAGGTCCACCAGGGGCAGCACGAACGGCCGCGCCGGCAGGACGACCTGCATGGGCGCGCCCGATGCGTCCTGACGGAAGACGGTGCGCAGCGCTTCGTGGCGCCGGACGATCTCCTCCAGGCCACGGCGGAGCACTTCGACCTCCAGGTCCCCGCTCAAGCGGGCCGCGCTGGGCACGTTGTAGATGGGCGTACCCGGCGTGAGCTGTTCGAAGAGCCAGAGGCGCTCCTGGTCGAACGACAGCGGCAGCGCCCCGTCGCGGGGCGCGGGCTTGAGCGGCGGCGTCTTGAACTCGCGCTCGGCGCTCGTGGCTTCGTCCACGCGAGCGGCCAGGGCGGCCACCGTCGGGGCCTCGAAGAGCGCGCGCAGGGGCAGCTCCACCTGGAACTCGCCACGCAGCCGGGACACGAGCTGGGTGGCCATCAGCGAGTGGCCGCCCAGTTCAAAGAACGAATCCTCGGCGCCCACGCGCTCCACGGTGAGCACGCGTGAGAAGAGGGCCGCCACGCGCACTTCCGTGGAGGTGCGCGGGGCCACGTAGGCATCGGGACGCGCGAGCGTGCCCGTGGGGGCTGGCAGGGCCTTGCGGTCCACCTTGCCCGCGGGCGTCATTGGCAGCGCGTCCAGCATCACGAACGCCGACGGCACCATGTACTCCGGCATGCCGTCCTTCAGGTGCCGACGCAGACCGGCGGCATCGAGCGCCGCTCCCGCATGCGCCACGACGTAGGCGACGAGTCGCTTGTCGCCCGGCGCGTCCTCGCGCACCACCACCGCCGCCTCGCGGACCCCCGCGTGGCGCAGCAGCACGGATTCGACCTCGCCCAGCTCGATGCGGAAGCCGCGCACCTTCACCTGGTGGTCGATGCGGCCCAGGTACTCCAGCTCGCCGTGGGCCAGCCACCGCACGCGGTCTCCCGTGCGGTACAGCCGCGCGCCAGGATCCTGGCTGAACGGATCGGGGACGAACTTCTCCGCCGTCATGTCCGGCCGTCCCTGGTAGCCGCGCGCGAGTCCTTCGCCCGCCACGTACAGCTCCCCGGGCACGCCCACCGGTGCCGGGTGGTGCAGGGCATCGAGGACATACACGCGCACGTTCGCCAGCGGCTTGCCAATGGTCAGCCGCTCCGCCTTCGCACCGCCGTGCGTGAGCGTCGCGCAGACAGTGGTCTCGGTGGGGCCATACGCGTTGATCAGCGTCCTCCCCTGCCCCCACTTGCGCGCCAGCTCCACGCTCAGCGCCTCACCGGCGGAGACGACGGTGGACAGTGCGTCCAGCCCTGCCGTGTCCAGTTGCGCGAGCACCGACGGTGTCAGCGTCACGGTGGTGATGCGCTGCGACTTCAGCAGCGTGCGCAGCGGTTCATCCGGCAGCAACCGGTCGCGCGGCGCGAGCACCAGCGTGGCTCCCGACACGAGCGTGCTGAACACCTCCCACACGCTGGCGTCGAAGCTGGACGCCGCGTACTGCAACGCGCGGCGCCCCGTTCCCAGTCCCTTCGCCGCGGCGGCCTGCCGGGCGGTGTTGTTGAGGCCCCGGTGCGGCAGGAGCGTGCCCTTGGGACGGCCCGTGGAACCGGACGTGTAGATGACGTACGCCAGGGTGTCGGCGTTCGCGCTGGATGCAGGTGCGCTGTCCGACGGCAGCGTCTGGAGGTGCGCCGCCTCACGGTCCATGCACACCACGCGCAGGCCGTCGGTGGGGAGCTGCTGGTGGAGCGAGTCCTGCGTCACCAGCACGGGCGCGCCGCTGTCCTCGAGCATGAAGGACAGGCGATCCCGCGGATACGACGGATCCAACGGTACGAAGGCGCCACCGGCCTTCTGGATGCCGAGCATCGCCACCGCCAGGTCCAGCGAGCGCTCCACGCAGAGCGCCACGCGCACCTCGGGCCCGACGCCCAGGGTGCGCAGGTGGTGCGCCAGCTGGTTCGCCCGTGCATCGAGCTGTGAGTACGTCAGCGAGGTGTCCTCGAACACCAGCGCTTCGGAGCCCGGCGCGCGACGCACCTGGGCCTCGAAGAGCGTCGGGAACGTCACATCGCCAGAGACGTCTCCACGCGTGTCGTTCCACGCCACCAGCACCTGCTGGCGCTCCTGTGCGCCCATCAGCGCCAGCTCGGAGAGCTTCGCCGAGGGCCGGGCCACCGCGGACTCCAGCAGCACCCGCAGGTGCTCCGTCATCCGCCGCGCCGTCGCCGCCGCGAACAGGTCCGTGTTGTATTCC